>NZ_JAGPYU010000029.1:0-4019 GCF_024453945.1 Corynebacterium sp. CCUG 61414 | reverse complement strand
ACGCAAACACGCGCCGCATCACAGAACCTATTTCATTATGTCGGCCAGCGGTAGTTTTCCTAACCGCCATCTCACCAACCAACCCTTCAAAGAGTCTGTCTGGCGGGGCGTTGTCGGTCTCGCTGACTCACATAAAGTTACACACACACCAACAACAACACAAATTGGCTGGTAGAAGTAGTTTATTGAGAAGGCGCTAACGGATCAGATTGCGTTCCCCTAACGCCTTCTCGAGGAGTTAGAAAAGGACAAAGATCAGAAGCGTGATTAGGAATGCCGCCACGGATTCTATGGTCTGCTGCAGCGTCCAAGTTTTCAGTGTGGTCTTGACGTCCATCCCAAAAAGACGGCCCACAAGCCAGAAGCCGGAGTCGTTCACTAGAGAGCAGCAAACCGAACCGGCCGCACACGCCAATGTAATTGCGACGATCTGAATTTCCGAGTAGCCGCCAGCCAGTACTGCTGGAGCCATCAATCCGGCCGTGGTTGTCAGCGCTACAGTTGCAGATCCCTGCGCAACGCGCATGATCACCGCTACCAAGTACACAGCGAGGATGACTGGAATTCCTAGTCCTTGCATGAGATCCGCGATGGCATCGCCGATACCAGACGCACGAAGAACTCCGCCGTACATGCCACCGGCACCAGTAATGAACACAACGGATGCAATTGGCCCTAACGCCGAATCGACGAGTTTTTCCAGCGCCGAACCCTTCACCCCACGTGAGGTCCCGAGCACTGGAAGCGCGACGAGAACCGAAATCAACAGCGCAATACCGGACTTTCCAAGGAATGTGAACGCCTGCGCCCAGGTTTCGTCACCTGTAATTGCGCCAGATTTCGTCGCAAAGTCGACACCCGTGTTCAGGAATATCAACAGCATCGGGAGCAGCAGAATCGTAATGACAGTGCCTGTTTTCGGTAATGACTTAATATCGCTGTCGTCCGAGTTGAAAACGGCGTTTGCTACTGACGTAAACGGGAACTTCTTTGCGCAATACTTACCCCACAAAAGGCCCGAAACATAAAACGTTGGAACTGCAACAATCAAGCCAAAAACGATCAGCAGACCAAGGTTTGTGTCGAAGAATGTCGAAGCAGCGACTGGTCCTGGATGCGGAGGCACGAAGACGTGCATGACAGAGAATGCAGCAACCGTCGGAATTGCGTAGAGCAAGATTGGTCCACCGATACGAGCGGCAACTGCGAAAATGATCGGCAGCATGACAACGAGGCCGGCGTCGAAAAACATTGGGAAGCCAAGCAAGAGCGAGGCCACACCAAGCGCCATCGGCGCTCGCCGCTCGCCGAACCTATCGATCATCGTGTTGGCGAGGACTCTAGCGCCACCGGAGTACTCAATAAGTTTGCCAAGCATCGCGCCCAAACCGACAAGAATACCGACGTCGCCAAGTGTGGATCGGAAGCCGCCCATCACAACGTCATACAGTTCTCCTGTTGGAATGCCTGCCGCGATAGCGGTCAAGACAGACACAAGAATCAGCGTGACGAACGCATGGACCTTGAACTGAATAATGAGCAAAAGAATGAGGGCAATGCCGACCGCAGCGATCCCCATTAAGGGGCCGGCCGACAACGTCTGTTCCCAAGTTTCCATGAGCTATCCTGTCTCTTCTCAAGCGAGGCTTCAAGGCCGTATCGACGCACCGATCTACGGGGCGTCAATACGGAAAACTGGCTATAGCGTTAGAATACACATACTTCAGTGGGCGATCGTGCACTGCATCAATGTCAGGGCGACGCTTTCTTTAGCTACCCCCACTCGTGAAGCATCAAGGAGGGAAGAACATGCATGAAGCAGAGAAGCTACCCCCGGCGCACCTCATCCTTATGGGAGTGTGCGGAAGTGGAAAGACCACCATCGCCGAGATTCTTGCGCAGAGATCCGGCTTTGAACTCGTCGAGGCTGATAAGTTTCATCCGGCGGAAAACGTCGAAAAGATGAGTAAGGGCCAACCTCTCACCGACGAGGACCGCTGGCCGTGGCTTGAGAAACTCTCGAACTGGCTTCAAAAGCAAGACAGTGCTGGAAAGCGAACCGTCGTTACATGTTCAGCGCTGAAACGCATTTATCGCGACAAGCTCCGACTAGCCGACGTACCCCTTATATTTGTGCACCTAGACGGGCCGCGTGAGCTACTGCTGAAACGACTGAGCCACCGTACGGATCACTTCATGCCTGCTTCAATGTTGGATTCCCAGCTAGATACGCTTGAATCGCTCCAACCAGACGAGCTGGGTTTCGCTGTGGATATCGATGACACTCCCGAGGGCATCGCAGCAACCATCATGGAAAGACTTAACGCGGTGGCATAGGCTTCTGCTCTACCACCGCGTTGCTTTCAGATGCTGTCACCTGCGCCTAGCTGCGCTTCACGCCTGCGAATGTCTTCTTACCACGACGCAGCACGAGCCAGGTTCCATGCAGAAAATCATCCACGGATGGAACCCAGTTCTCATCTACTACACGCTCGTTGTTGGCGTAAATGCCGCCTTCCTTCAGCGATCTACGGGCAGCACCCTTCGAGTCGGCCAAGCCGGAGCCGACCAGCATGTCCACGATGCTGACTTCAGCTCCAGCCGCGACCTCGAACACATTCGTCTCGGCAACAGCGCTGGCCAAGGTACGCTCATCGAGATCAGTCAGATCTGCTTTACCGAATAGCGCCTGGGACGCTAACTCAACCGCCTCACGAGCTTCGCGGCCATGGACGAGATCTGTCATCTCTTGCGCCAACCGCTTCTGTGCCTCTCGCTTAAATGGTCGCTCTTCGACCTCGACGGCAAGAGCATCCAGCTCTTCCTTATCGAGAAAAGTGAACCACCGCAGGTACCGGATCACATCGGCGTCCGCAGCATTCACAAAGTACTGGTACCAGGTGTACGGGCTGGTCATTTCTGGATCAAGCCACAACGAACCACCACCCGTGGACTTGCCAAACTTCTTGCCCTCGGAGTCCGTCACAAGCGGAACAGTCAGCGCATGCACGCGCTCCGAATCCATGCGTCGGTTCAGATCAACACCAGCCACCAGGTTGCCCCACTGGTCGCCACCACCAACCTGCAGCACACAGTTGTGCGTACGACGCAACTGTACAAAGTCATGTGCCTGCAACAGCATGTACGAGAACTCGGTAAAAGAAATTCCGTCGTTTTCCAGGCGACGCTTGACGGTATCACGACTCAGCATTGTGGAGAGCGAAAAATGCTTGCCGACGTCCCGAAGGAACTCGATGACCTTCCAGTCCTTAATCCAATCATTATTATTCAGCAGCAGCGCACCGTTCTCACCGTCAAAATCGACGAACTTTGACAGCTGATCTCCAATTCGTTCGGCCCAATCTGCCACAGTGTCATCGGAATTCATCGTGCGCTCGCCCACGTCACGCGGGTCGCCTATCTTGCCGGTAGCACCACCTGCTAGCACAATTGGCCGGTGTCCAGCGAGTTGGAACCTGCGCAGCATCAGCAGCGGCACCAGGTGACCGGCATGTAGTGAAGGGCCAGTCGGGTCGAAGCCACAGTACAACGTGATGGGCTTCTGCGTTTCTTCACGCAACGCCTCCAGATCCGTGTGCTGATTGATCAGGCCACGCCACTCGAGTTCGTCGATAATGTTTGCGTTAGTCATGAAATTCCTTTCAGAGAGTCGTCTTCCCAGCGTCGTTACTTGTGGGTGTTTGTATAGGGAACTGCTTCGTCGATTAGCAGGACTGGGATACCACCGTCGATCCGATACGCGACACCAATGCGTTCATTCACCAGCAACTGTTCGTCTTCCTTATACTCAAGCGGCCCTTTGTCTTGCGGGCACACCAGTACGTCGAGAAGTTTGGGATCAAGACTCATGCAGTTGAGCTTACCTCACCCTTGTTAGTCACTTATCGACGCCACCACTACAAAAAGGGCTTAAGGGACATTTTGTGTGTATAAATCTATCTGGTTTCCTGGGATGACCTCGGCCAACAACCAGATATGGTTTTCAAAACAGTTCCATT
>NZ_JAGPYU010000028.1:0-4841 GCF_024453945.1 Corynebacterium sp. CCUG 61414 | reverse complement strand
GCCTGTCAAGGTTGGGGAGACGCCGGATCCGAAGAAGAACATCGAGAATGTTGGTGATCTTCCGGAGGGTACGAAGTACGAGTACAAGGAGACTCCTGATACGAAGACTCCGGGTGAGAAGAAGGTCACTGTTGTGGTGACCTACCCGGATGGTTCTACCGACGAGGTTCCTACCACGGTGACGGTGTCCGAGACTCCGAAGCCGGAGGCTAAGGATGCTGAGAAGTACGATCCGAAGGGTCAGGATCAGCCTGTCAAGGTTGGGGAGACGCCGGATCCGAAGAAGAACATCGAGAATGTTGGTGATCTTCCGGAGGGTACGAAGTACGAGTACGAGGGTGGCGCTCCGGATACGTCGAAGGAAGGCACCCAGGACGTTACTGTTGTGGTGACCTACCCGGATGGCACCAAGGACAAGGTCACTACGACTGTCACGGTGAAGGACAACCCGACTCAGGCTGAGCTAAACGATCCACAGGGTCAGGATCAGAATGTTCCGACCGGTGGCACCCCGGATCCGAAGAACAACATTAAGGATGCGGACAAGCTTCCTGATGGTACGAAGTTTGAGTACGAGGGTGGTACTCCGGATACCTCGACGCCGGGTGAGTACGATGTCACCGTTGTTGTGACGTACCCGGATGGTTCGACCGATAAGGTTGACACGAAGCTCATTGTTGGTACTGATGCTGAGCGTTTCGTGCCGAAGTACGACGAGGTCACGGGCGTTCCGGTTGATGGTGAGAAGAACACCAATGATCCGTTCGGTAAGACGGCTCCGGTTAAGGATGTCGTGGCTACGCCGAGCGAAGGCTCGGATGCGGATAAGTGGACGTTTACTCCGCAGGACAACGGTGTGATCAAGGCTGAGGCTCCTTCGATGAAGGATGTTGAGGGCAAGATCGAGGCGAAGCTGCCGGAGATCAAGAGCCACGAGGCTGGCAAGCGTTGGGCCGAGTTCGTGAAGGACTTCACTCCGTTTGCTCGTCCGTCCGTCGATGTCGGTTTCACCTACAACGATGGCTCCGAGAACAAGGCGACGGCTGGCTTCGATCTGGTTGGCAAGGATGGTAAGTCCTTGCTGGATCCGAAGGGTGACTTCGATGGTGACGGTGTGACCAACGAGGATGAGATCAAGGGTGGCTCGAACCCAGCAAATGGTAGCGAGACTCCGGATACCACTGCTCCGTCGATTAATGAGATTAAGCCTGGTGCCAAGGAGATCTCTGGTAAGGGAGACCACCCGGGTGAGGACATCTTCGTCACGATCCCAGGTGTGAAGGATCCGATCAAGGTCACGACTGATAAGGACGGCAACTGGAAGGTTGAGGTCCCGGCTGGTGTTGATCTGAAGACCGGCGACACGATCACCGCAACTGATGGTGCTGGTAACAAGACCGAGGCAAAGGTCTCGATTGACACCGGCAAGTGTGTTGCCTCCGCTGTGGGCTTCGGTCTGCCACTGATCGCGCTGCTGCCGCTGGGTCTGGCTTCCCAGATTCAGATCCCGGTTCTCAGCGATGTGGCTGGTCAGATTGAGGCTCAGCTGAAGACGGTGAATACCCGTATTCAGCAGCAGGTTGGCATCTTCAACCCGGAGATGGCACGTCAGGTTGAGCAGATCAATGCGCAGCTGCGTACCTTCGGTGCGGATCTGGGCATGGTGGCTGCAGGTATCGTGCTGATCGCCGCTGGCATCCTCGCCGGCACGATCATCAACGACAACTGCAACCCGAATGGCCCGAAGTCCTCTGTCAAGGACCTGGAGCTGAAGGGTTCGTCCGGTAAGACGACGAAGTTGTCCTCCAAGGAGGACAAGAACGTATCGACGTCCACTCCGACAGCACCTGAAACCGATACGCCGAAGGCGTAAAAGGATGGTGATGTAGCCTCCTCCCCCATGCAGGGGGCTACATTTCGTAAATCTTGCCTAAAGTCTTGGTAAGAAAATTACAGTTGTTGCCTATTGTGCTTACTGCAATGGGCAGCAACTTTTATATTTACCCGATTGGCCTTAATTGTTTCGACAATTATTAACATTTGTCTTCCAGTTTAATTGAACTGGTCCTATTGGAACTGTGTCAATGACTTCCATTTATAGTGACCAAAATGTATCACTAGAAAAAATTACTGCATTCCACCTGTGCTTATCTGACATGTGCACTTCTTTGTGGTTGAGAATTAGAAAAGCCCTGTGGAGGTCCTACATTTTCCATAGATTGATACAATTTACAGCAAGTGACTAATCGTTGACCACTGTCTACGTCCACCACCTGCAGTTTTGTGGTTTTACTAGACCTTGGCCGACAGGTAGGTAGTCACATTGATTAGACCATATGGAAGGAATGTTTATGCGAGGCCAATTTAAGGCACGTCGTGGCACGTCGATTGCTGCGGCCGCATTGTCGTTTGCTCTGGTGGCACCACTGGCGCAGCCGGTTGCGTTCGCTCAGGACGTACCAGTTGTAGCGGCTGGCGCTGAGGCGCCTGCAGAAGCTAAGGGCAAGAACCAGCAGGTGCCAAACGCTATCTACACCAAGGGTGGATGGCGTGATTACTACGGCTACCACGGCTACGCCTACATCAACAAGAACGGTCGCCCGGACAGCCGGGATGACCGTGACGAGCCTTTGAAGGGCAATGTCATCTACCTGCAGTACGTGAATGGGAAGGGCGAGGTTTCCCCGACGTTCTACACGCTGACAGACTCCGAAGGCCGCTTCTCCTTCGACCTGTCTGAGAAGGTCACCAACGAATACGATGCTCCGGCGTTCTACCTGGCTGGCGACTCTAATTTCAGGGTTCGTGTGTGGGGCGAGAACCCGGATAAGGACAAGTACTCCGTCGTGATGGCCGGCGATATGCAGTCGGGCCGCTACACCACGCGTACGGATCGTACTCAGGAGTCGTGGAACTTTACGGCTGGTCCGTCTGGTTCGCGTATTACTGCTGGTCGTTTCGTGCTTGAGGAGAAGCCGAACCATGTTGGTTGGTTGGCGAAGCCGGAGTCCGAGTGGACGCGTGCGCTTGATGGTGAGACGGGCCAGCCGACGGTGGATGGTCAGTTCCCGGACTATGGCAAATTTGGTGCGATCGACAGTCTTGCTGCGCCGAACCAGTCGCAGGTGTGGTGGGAGTCCGGTGAGGATGCAGGTTCGCTGCCAGGCTACTACAAGTACCAGCCTGGTCAGGGTGACCGTGCCGCTGGTGGTGTCGAGATTGTTGCCTCGTACCTTAATGATGAGGTCGCGCGTGAGATTGACGCGTGGAAGGACGCCAATGATGGTTACACGCCTGAGCAGGAGCGTGCGAACCAGGAGCGCATTATCAAGGCGTACCAGGCTGAGCACGGCGAAGGTTCCCATATTGCTGAGACGGTAGTGGTGCCGTCGAAGGCTGACGGCAAGATCTATCTGCCGTTTAAGGGTACCTACGGTGTGTCACGAACACAGGAGAACCAGGCTGCGCAGATTTCCAACAAGCTTGAAAAAGGCGACTTCGGCACCGTTGCGAAGAATTTCATGCCGGATAATGAAGGCGGCACCCGCTATGGTGCGTTCTCTGGTGGTGCAATTAACCAGACGAAGCGCCGTCACATCAATACGGATTACATGTACATCTACCCGCGTATTGAGGGTCGGGATGTGAAGAATTCGGCGTTCCCGATGAACATGTTCCAGAATTACGAAGATCAGGGTGGCATGACTGCGGGCTACAAGATGACTGGTCTGCAGTTCCCGTTGATGTCTGCGCAGCCGATCTTTGATATTCCGGAGTACAACTCGTATGACAATAAGGGTCGTGCCGGGTCCAAGGTGACCACCAAGACTGCTGGGTTGGTGCCGAATTCGGATTATGCGATTCGTTGGTACGCAACTGATCCGGATGGTAAGCAGACTGAGATCAAGGATGCGATGTGCATCGCTAAGAGCGATGACAAGGGTGTTATCCCGTCGTGTGATTTCCAGGCTCCTGAGGATCTGAAGGCAACCACGGTCTACACCGCGGCCGTCGTTGACTATGACCCGGTGTCGAAGAAGGCGTCGGATCGTTGGGAGATGGCGGATTCGTTTACCGCTGTTGTTCCTGAGCAGCTGCCGTTGGGCTCGCGTTACGATACGTACTCGGCCGATAAGGTAGCGCCGTTGTTCAAGAAGCTGCCGGAAAATGTCGCTGAGGGGGCTGCGCCGAAGTATTCTGCTGAGGGGCTGCCGGAGGGCCTCGAGATTGACCCTGAGACCGGCACAATCACGGGTACCCCAACCAAGGCTGGTACCACTGAGGTGACTGTGACCCGTACGGTTGATGTTGTGGTTGAGAAGAACGTGCCGGTCGTTGATGAGAATGGCAACCCGGTCTACGAAAATCCGGACGAGCAAGATCCGGAAAAGCGCGTCGAGAAGACTGAGAAAAAGACGGTTACCGAGCCTCGCCAGGAGAAGGTTGTTACCAAGATTGTGGTAACGGATTCCCCGCTTGCAGCTGGTACGGCTGGTACGAAGTACACCCAGGAAGTGAAGCCGGAAGGCTTCGGTCCTCTTCCGCAAGGCTTTGAAGTCAAGAAGGACTCCATCACGGTTGAGGGTCTTCCGGCCGGTTTGGAGTTCAAGGATGGCACAATCACCGGCACCCCGATGTCTGCGGTTGAGGCTTCTGAGGAGAAGCCGAACGTGACGGTGAAGTACGTGCTGGTTGACCGGGATGGCAAAGAGACTGAGCACACTGATGTTGTGCCACTGAATATCGCGCCGACGACCGATGTGTTTGAGCCGAAGTATGAGGACGGTAAGGGTAAGCCGGGCGAGAATGCTACGGTTCCTGCTCCGAAGTTCACTGACAAG
>NZ_JAGPYU010000027.1:0-5161 GCF_024453945.1 Corynebacterium sp. CCUG 61414 | reverse complement strand
CCCAACCCCTGAAAAAGCACACATTTTGTCACTTAAGTCGACACGCCGAGAAAAGCACACATTTTGTCGCTTAACCCACTGTTCGTCAGCGAGTCTAACTCGGCGGCTCAGTTACTTTAACTGCTGGGTCGGCAAAAAGGGCAGGCCCTCACTTTCGTGAGGGCCTGTGACCTGTATTGTACGGGCGTTTTCCCGTTTAACGTCCTCAAGTGTACAGGCTAGTTGTCGAAAGTCAAGATCAAACACGCTCAATTCATGTAGCGTCATTGCCCATGGGGAAATTCACACATAAGTCACTCGGCGTGTTCCGTGATGCTATTCCGCCAGCGCGTTTTCAGACGTATCTCGACGCTGGCGGAAGTCTTGATCAGGCAGTAGCGCTTTATTTATGGAACATGGAGGCGGCATCAGCGGTGACGCAGATGTCTGGGCTAGTAGAAGTGCTTTTCCGTGACACCATTGACCAAAACTTGCAGGCGTGGAATTGTAGTCAGGGTTTTGGACCAGAGTGGATTACTAACCCTGCCGTGCCTCTGCAACATATAGTTCGTAAAACGCCTCCCTCGCATTGGCATCCTTCGTCGAGTCAACCTTTGTGGAAAGACTGGTGGGAAGCCCGGTCAGAATGCCTGGTGCAGCAACCCAATCATCACGATCTTGTTGCCGGATTATCCTTTGGAACGTGGACTAGCATTCTCCCGCACCCGAGCGCAACGAGTAATAGCAATGCCAGGCTATGGCTCTGGAACAACGCCCTGAGTGTTGGTTTCAGTAATGAACCGAAAGAAGCAATATATCGGTGGTCCCAAGAGGTGAGGCAAATGAGAAATCGTGCGAGTCACCTACGTCCAATGCTTGATACAGACCGGCTGCTGAAGTTCCACAAGTATTCAATTCGTCTGCTTCGAAGCATTAACGAGGACTTTGGCCAAATTGTCGCAGGATTTGCGTTCATCCCTAATGTGATTAAAAGTAAGCCTCTCTAACCCCCCCCAACCAAAACAGCCCGCGCCGTACCGTAGTACCGCGCGGGCTGCCCCACCATGGGCCCCACCAGGCCCTTTAGGTTCGGGCCCCACCAGACCCGAAAGGAGGTCGTCACGCTGTTGCTGTCATCAGAGACTAGCAATGTGACAGGCAATGGTGACTGACCGCATTCCATGGTACCCGGTTGGCGCGGTGGGGGCGAAGTGGGCGTCGGAAAGCGAAAAGTGGGGCGCAAGCAAAAACGCAATTCTGTTCACAAAATCTCGAGCAAACTCATCATCACTACCTGTCCCCCTCCAAAAATGACGCCTACAATCAAACTTTCCAATTCCACGATCTGTAAAGGACCGCCCATGGACCTCGTAAGGCTCTTGCGCAGGCACGCGCGCCCGTACCGCGGCGCGATGCTCGCGGTGGTGTTGCTGCAGGCAATCACGACTGCGGCGACGCTCTACCTGCCCAGCCTGAACGCAAAAATTATCGACGAAGGCGTCTCCCAAGGTGACGTCCCCTTCATCTGGCGCACCGGCGGCGTGATGCTGGCCGTGGCGTTTGTGCAGGTGATCGCGGCATGCGCGGCGGTGTGGTTCGGGTCGAGGGCCTCGATGGGCACGGGTCGCGATATCCGCGAGGAGGTGTTTGGTCGGGTGTCGCGCTTTTCGGCGGAGGACATGTCGCACTTCGGATCGGCGACGTTGATTACGCGCGGGACGAATGACGTGCAGCAGGTCCAGCAGGTGTTCTTGATGTTCTTGAACTTTATGGTGGCAGTGCCGATCATGATGGCCGGCGGCGTGGTCATGGCGGTTCGGGAGGATCCGGGGATGAGCTGGCTGGTCGCGGTTTCTGTCGTTGTGTTGGCGGTGGTCGTGGCGGCGCTGATCGGTCTCCTCCTACCGTTGTTCCGCTCGATGCAGTCGAAGATTGACCGTATTAATGGCGTGCTGCGCGAGCAGATCGCGGGCGTGCGCGTGGTGCGTGCGTTTACGCGGGAGGAGTTCGAGTCCGAGCGTTTCGACGCCGCCAACGCCGACCTCACGCGGTTGAGTCTGAGGATCGGCAATTTGTTTGTGATGATGTTCCCGGTGATCATGCTGATCCTGAACCTGGCGACGGCGGCGGTCCTCTGGTTCGGCGGCCACCGTGTGGACGCGGGTGAGGTGCAGGTCGGGTCGTTGACGGCGTTCTTGCAGTACCTCCTACAAATCCTCGCCGCGGTGATGATGGGCGCGTTCATGGCGATGATGCTGCCGCGCGCCCTGGTGTGCGCCACCCGTATCACGGAGGTGTTGAAGCACGAGCCGTCGCTGATCGAGCCACCGGCCAGCGCAGCCGCCCCGACAAACAGCACCGTCACCTTCGAGGACGTGACCTTCACGTACCCGGGCGCGGAGGAGCCGGTGCTGGACGGCATTTCCTTCCAAGCCAACCCTGGCGAAACAACCGCGATTATCGGTTCGACGGGTTCGGGCAAGTCGACGTTGTTGGGGTTGATTCCGCGTCTCTACGCGCCGACGGGCGGTCGGGTGCTGGTTGGTGGTCGGGATGTGGCGTCGTTACGCCGTGCACAGCTGGTGGGCGCGGTGGCGATGGTGCCGCAGAAGCCGTATTTGTTCTCGGGGACGGTGGCGTCGAATTTGCGTGTGGCCAGCCCGGATGCGACGGATGAGCAGCTGTGGCGGGCGCTCGAGATCGCGCAGGCCACCTTCGTGGATGACCTCGAGATGCCGATTTCCCAGGGCGGCACGAACGTGTCCGGCGGGCAGCGCCAGCGCCTGTGCATTGCGCGCGCGATTGTGGAGCGGCGCGGCGTCCTCCTCTTCGACGACTCTTTCTCCGCCCTCGACATGACCACGGACGCGCGGCTGCGCGCAGCGCTGGCCGAGCACGTGGCTGACGCGACGGTGATCGTGGTGGCGCAGCGTGTCAGCTCGATCCAGAACGCGGACCAGATCCTGGTTCTCGACGCCGGCCGCATCGTGGCCCGCGGCACCCACGATGAGCTGCTGCAAACTTCGCCGACGTATCAGGAAATTGTCCGGTCCCAGCAGACTGTGGAGGCAAAATAATGGCTAAGGACCAAGTCGAACTCACAGACGAGGAAATCCAGAAGCTCGAGGGCTCCATGGACGGCCACTTCGGCGGCGCCCCGCGCTCCGCGAAGAACTTCTGGCCGTCCGCGAAGCGGCTGGTCGGTCTGCTGGCCCCGCACAAGGCGTTGTTTGCCCTGGTGGTGGCGCTGGTGTGCGTGTCCGTCGGGCTGAATGTGTACGCCCCGCGCGTGATGGGCCACGCGATGGACGTCATCTTTTCGGGCGCGATCGGCGCCCACCTGCCCGCCGGCGCCACCCAGGAGCAGGTGATTGAGGGCCTGCGCGCGGGCGGCCAGGACACGTTCGCGGACATGCTGTCCGGGATGGATGTGACCCCTGGTGTGGGCGTCGATTTCTCGCGCCTCGGCCAGCTGATCTTGGCGGTGTTGGCGCTCTACGTCGGCGCCAGCCTGCTGATGTGGTTGCAGGGTTTCCTGCTGAACCGCATGGTCATGCGCGAGATTTACCGCCTGCGTGCCCAGGTGGAGGCGAAGCTGAACCGGGTGCCGCTGAGCTACTTCGACCGCGGCCAGCGCGGCGATATCCTGTCGCGCACCACGAACGACGTCGATAATGTGCAGCAGACGTTGCAGCAGGCGCTGTCGCAGGCGTTGCAGTCAGTGCTGATGGTGTTGGGCATCATGGCGATGATGTTTACGGCGTCGTGGCAGCTCACCCTGCTTGCCCTCGTCTCGATTCCGCTGACGGGCCTGGTGGTGGGGGTGATCGGCAAGCGGTCTCAGCGTCACTTCAAGCAGCAGTGGCGCGCAACGGGCCAGCTCAACGGGCACATCGAGGAGTCCTTTTCGGGCCATGAGGTGATCACGCTCTTCGGCCGCCAGGACGCCTCTCAAGAAATTTTCGACGCCCGCAACCGCGACCTCTACACCGCCTCCGCCTCCGCGCAGTTCCTCTCCGGGCTCATGATGCCGATCATGCAGTTCATCTCCTACCTTTCCTACGTCCTCATCGCGGTTTTCGGCGGCCTGAAAGTCGCGAACGGCTCGCTGACGCTCGGCGCGGCGACGGCGTTCATCCAGTACTCGCGCCAGTTCAACCAGCCGCTCGGGGAGCTCGGCGGCATGGCCCAGATGGTGCAAAGCGGCGTCGCGTCCGCCGAGCGCGTCTTCGAGTTCCTCGACGCCCCCGAGGAGCCCCGCGAGTCACACCCCACCCCCAAGCGCGCCTCCGGGCACGTCCAATTTATCGACGTCCACTTCTCCTACACCGACACTCCCCTCATCCAGGACCTCAACCTCGAGGTGCAGCCGGGCCAGAAGGTCGCCATCGTCGGGCCCACCGGCGCGGGCAAAACCACCCTGGTGAACCTGTTGATGCGCTTCTACGACATCGACTCGGGCCAGATTCTCCTTGATGGCGTCGATACGCAGTCGATGTCGCGCCAGGACTTGCGCAGCCAAGTCGGCATGGTACTTCAGGACGCCACCCTCTTCGAAGGCACCATCCTGGAAAACATCCGCTACGGCCGCCTCGACGCCACCGACGAGGACGTCATCGCCGCCGCCAAAGCCACCCTTGTCGACCGCTTCGTGCACACCCTCCCCGACGGCTACCACACCGTCATCGACCAGGACGGCGGCGCCCTCTCCGCCGGCGAACGCCAACTGATCACCATTGCGCGCGCCTTCGTGTCGAAGCCTTCCCTGCTCATCCTCGACGAAGCCACCTCCAGCGTGGACACCCGCACCGAGCTGATGGTGCAGCACGCCATGGCCGCCCTCCAAGCCGACCGCACCAGCTTCGTCATCGCCCACCGGCTCTCCACCATCCGCGACGCCGACCTCATCCTGGTCATGCAGGACGGCCACATCGTCGAGCAAGGCGATCACGCCTCCCTCCTCGCCCGCCGCGGCGCCTACTGGGAGCTCAACCAGGCGGGCTTCTCCGAGGATTAGGTCCCTCGGTGGGCCCGCTGAGGCCCCTCGCGCACCACATTCCCTCCCTGTCCCCCGCCGACCTGGGCTTTTCTAAACCCGGCTGCCGAAAACGCTTTATGTCAAGTGGTTGTGAACATGGTTGGGTGTTAGATCGTGATGGGTTGTGGGGGCGGGGCGGTTTGG
>NZ_JAGPYU010000026.1:0-5264 GCF_024453945.1 Corynebacterium sp. CCUG 61414 | reverse complement strand
AGCATATATTTTCCGCAAACGCGGAGTTCAGAGCATGAAAATCAACGATTCCGGACACACATTTTGTCGCTTAACCCTTTCTCGCCGATGACGCTTCGGTTCTTGTCATTGTCGATCAACCCAACAACATCGGCCGGTTAACCGTCGCAGTCGCCCAAGACATGGGGGCCGACGTTCGCTATCTACCGGGGCTTGCGATGCGGCAGCTCTCTCGCATCCACGTCGGCAACTCCAAGACCGATGTGCGCGACGCCTACGTCATCGCCCATGCCGGTCTTAAACTTCCGGATGCCTTGCGCAGCGTCGACCGCGTTGAGGAAGTCTTTATCCAGCTGAAAGTGCTCAACGGTATTGACGAAGATCTCGCCCGGGCCTACACACGCCTGATTAACCAGATGCGATCCGCGCTCGTGGGAACCTATCCTGCATTCGAACATGTTCTGCGCGGACAGGTGATTCATCGCAAGTGGATCCTCCACCTACTTGCGAAATACGGTGGCCCCACCAAGATTCGACGCGTCGGTAGAGCACGTCTGGCAGCCTTTGCGCGCAGTCACAGGGCGCGCAATCCTGAGCCTGTCATCGATGCCATGCTTGCTGCCATCCACGGGCAGACCGTGTCCATTGCCGGGGCAGAATACGCCGAACTTGGCGTAGCAATGTCCGCCAAAGATGCATTGGCCAAACTCGAGCATCGTAAAGAAATCGAGGCACAGGTACTCAAGCTCATCCAGGACATTCCTCACACCGAGATTCTTTTATCCATGCCCGGCATCGGTCCGCGTAGCGCCGCGCAGATCCTCATGACCGTTGGCGATATGTCCGACTTCCCCGATGCAGCGCACCTAGCGTCCTATGCAGGCCTATCACCGCGGACGAATCAGTCGGGAACGTCCATCATGTCGAATTCGCCCAACCGGGCTGGCAACAAAAAATTAAAGAACGCCCTATGGCAATCGTCTTTTGCATCGATCAGATTCCACGAGCGTTCCCGACAATTCTATGAACGAAAACGCAAAGAAGGCAAAAGACACAACGCCGCAGTTGTCGCACTCGCACGCCGACGCCTAAACGTTCTCTTCGCCATGATGCGTAGCGGCGAGCTCTACCGAGACATCTCCACAGTCCAAGAGGTCACAGCAGCTTAGAACCAACAGCTCCCATCCAAGCCGATTGAGCAGCAAGCCCAATCGGCTCCTCGAGATGCCCGAAAACAACATTCACACGGCGAAGCAGAAGCCCTTCATACCCCCAACAACCTCACCCACGGAGTTGACAACCTATATAGGAACACCCCCTCAACACAAAGCCTAGTTGGAGCGGCGGCGCAGCAGCACCAGGAACCCAGCAACGACGAGGGCCAAAACGCCCAGGCCGATCGCGACGTTGCGCCAGGAAGCCGATGGCTCAGCCTCAGCTTCCGGAGAAGCGTCCGCGGAAGAATCCGCACCCTCACCACCGACGACGCCTCGGATCCACTCGGCCTGCTCGGCAACCGGCGCCACCGCGACGGCGGCATTAGAGGTCATTTCCTCCTCCGTCGGGTTGTCCGGGTCCTCGAAGAGTCCAGCCGACATGATGCCGGCGACCTTGCCGTCGGCGAAGATAGCGCCGCCGGAGTCGCCCGGCTGGATACGGGCGCCGTTCTTGAGGGCGACCTCGAGGGCGGTTGGGGCGTCGAAAAGGGCGAGCGGGGAATCGCCGCGGACCTCGGCCTCGGCGGAGGGCAGCTCGGTGGAGCCTCCCGAGCCGTCGGAGGACCAGCCGTAGATGTTCACAGCGCCGGCGGGGACCTCGTCTGCAACCTCGGCGAACGTATCTAGCTGCATTTCCTCTTCGGTGTGGAGCAGGGCGATGTCGCCGCGCGGGGCAACCTCGTGGCGGTCCACCTTGTAGACGCGCTGGTCGTCTCCCTGGCCGGTGCGCACCGAGCCGCCCGGCTTGGCGGCGGCCTCGACGCAGTGGCGGGCGGTGATGACCCAGTGGGGGTCGATGGCGGTGCCGGTGCAGACGCCGTCGTCGGGATCGGAGTCGTCGACACGCACGGAGACCACGGGCTTGGCTTCGTCGACGTCGCCGGCGAAGGTGGTGCTTTCCATCGCCCATGCGGGCTGGGCGACGAGGGCGCCTGCGACGGCGAGGCTAGCTGCGAGCTTTTTCACGATTGTTCTCCTTCACTACCGCGGTGATGCGGCGAATTACAGTTTCAAGCGGCCCGCGCTGAAATATCGCGAGCCATACGTAAGCGATCACGATGGCGCCGCCCACGGTCACCCAAACGTTGAGCCACTCGGCGGTGAGCACGTGGATGCAGTACAGAGTCAGCGGCATCCGGCCCAGCGGGGCGAGCCATCCGAGCCAGCGTTGCGCCAGGCAGCACAGGGCGCAGATGCTTATCGACGCCCCCACGCTGCCCACAACGTCCATGAGTCCTCCGGTGTGGCCGGTGGCGTCGAGAAGCGGTGGCAACGGTGTGGTCCAGCGCAGCGCCACATCCAGGGCGAACAGCGCCCCGCCGACCACGAGGCCGGGCCACAACGGCATGTAGCGTTTGAACAGGATGCCGGCGATCATGAGCGTGGCCCACATCATGGGCGGGTACGGCCAGGACGACGGCGCGAGCACCGCCGAGCCAAAAGTGAGGGCGCACGCGAGCCACAGCAACAGTGGTGTGTCCCAGCGTGGCGCCCAGGCGAGCAGCGCCATGCAGACCCCGATGGTGCCGAGCACCACCACGATCGACCCCGAAAATGGGGCGAGCGCGATGAACTCGGCGGGCTGGGCGCGCATGTACCCCATTGAGACACCGGCGATGAAGGCGAACAGTGCGGCCGGGAAGCCGAACAGCACCTGTGCAGTGATGCCCTCTTGGACGGTGAGGTGCGCGACCATCATGGCGACGAGTGCCACCGCGCGGGCGGCGTCGATTCCTACGTTTCGGGTCTGCATGGCTGTGGAAGTTACGCAGCCAGATGTTGCGGTGACGTTAACGTGGGCGCAACACCCCCGCCGATACGATCGGGCTCATGACAATTCGGGTACTTGTGATCGACGACGAAGCCTATCTCGCCGACGCCATCGCCACCGCACTCAACAACGCAAACATGCAGGCTAGTGCCGTGTATGACGGCTTGGAGGCGCGTTCGCGTATCGACGACACCCGCCCCGACGTCGTCGTGCTCGACCGGGACCTGCCGGGGTTGCATGGTGATGAGGTGTGCAGGTGGGTCGTCGATACGCATCCCGCGACCCGGGTGATCATGCTGACCGCGTCCGGCTCCCTGGACGACAGGCTGGAAGGCTTCGGGCTCGGCGCCGACGATTATCTGCCCAAACCGTTCGAGGTGCCGGAGTTAATCGCGCGGGTTAATGCGTTGGCGAAGCGCAACGCCCCGGCGCGCGGCGAGGTGTATCGCTGCGGGGATGTGCGCCTAGACACCTTTCGGCGCGAGGTCACCCGTGGTGGCGAGACGGTGCCACTGAGCCCGAAGGAGTTCGCTGTGCTCGAGGTACTCATGGAGGCCGACGGCGGGGTGATCTCTGCCGAGGACCTGCTCGCGGAGGCGTGGGACGAAAACGCGGACCCGTTCACCAACTCCCCGCGCGTGACGGTGTCGCACCTGCGCAAGAAGCTAGGCGAACCGCGCATCGTGCACACCGTGGCCGGCGCCGGCTACTACGTGGCGGAGGAGGAACGATGAGGCTGAGTTTGCGGGCCCGCATTACGGTGATGTTCGTGGCCACGGTGCTTGGGATGGGGTTGGCTCTGATCGGGCTGGTGTATGCCTACCTGAAGCTCACCCCGGTGCCGGTAACGGCCACCTTCCCCACGGTGGAGGACGGTGTCATCATCGACGGTGCCGTGCCGATCACCAGCGAGATCCTGCGCCGCGTCCTCCTCGCCTCCCTGTCGGTACTTGCCCTGTTGACCCTGCTTGCGGGTGTGATCGGCTGGTTCGTGGCAGGCCTGGTGATCAAACCTCTTCGCGACATTGCCGACGACGCCGCCTCCGTCACCCGCGGCGACCTCTCAGCCCGCATCACCCACCATGGTCCCGACGACGAGGTCGGCGAACTCGCAGACGCGCTCAACGTCATGCTCGACGAATTGGCGGGCGCAGTGGAGCGCCAGCGCCGGTTCGCCTCCAACGCCTCCCATGAGTTGAAGACTCCGATCGCAACCATCCAGACCATGGCAGACGTGGCCCTGACCGGCGACGACGGCGGGCTGCGTCCCACGCTAACCCGCGTGCGCGAGGTCAACGCCCGCAGCGCCGACACCGTCGCCGCCCTACTCCAGCTGGCCAACGTGGACGTGCGCGACCGGCAGCGCCTCGACCTGGCAGAACTGTGCCGCGAGGTGTGCGCCGACCGCAACGTCCCCGCCGACGCCGTGCCCGTGACCGTGGACGCCTCCCCCACCCTGACCCGCCAGGCGGTGGACAACCTGGTGCGCAACGCACTCACCCACGGCAACAACCCCGCGCTCACCCTGCGCAAGGTGGGCAACTTCGCTGAGGTCACCGTGGAATCCGGCGGCGAGACCTACTCCGCGGCCGAGGTTGCAACCTGGACCGAACCATTCGCGCGCGCCGAACGCACCGCAGGTGCCGGCCACGGGCTCGGGCTGGCACTCGTCGATGCGATCGCGAACGCCCATGGCGGATCCCTGGTGCTTGCGCCGCGGGCCGGTGGTGGGCTCGTCGCAAAGCTATCGCTTCCGGCCTAAAGCTCCCGGATGTAGAGCAGCATGCGGGAGCCTTGCTCGATGTTGGTCAGGCCGTGGCGTTCGTAAAAGCGGCGCGCATCGGTGTCTACCTCGTCGACGTTGATTTGTAATTCGCCGGCGCTGTGCTTGCGGATCTCCTCGAAGACCCGCTGCAGCAGCGCCGTGCCGACCCCGCGATTGCGGTGGGCAGGTGCGACGTAGAGCTCGTCGAGCATCGCCACCGGCCCGTCGTAATACGGGCTCGGGCGCAGGGTGACGTAGGCGAAACCAATATCGCCGGCGAGGAGAACGAAGGCGTCGTCGTGTGCGATGATCTGCGCAAACCGCTCCTCAAGGCCTTCGGGAACCGGGGTATCAAACTCTGTGTTGAAATCGCGCAATAGCTTTGCGACGACCCCCGCGTCCGCTACCTCCGCGACCCTGATCTCGTTGGTTGTAGTCATATGCGCACACCTTAACGGGTTAAGCGACAAAATGTGTGTCTGCTATCGGCGTGTCGCGGGGTTAGATGTGGCCTTTTTGGATGCCGATTGAG
>NZ_JAGPYU010000025.1:0-5669 GCF_024453945.1 Corynebacterium sp. CCUG 61414 | reverse complement strand
GGCGACAAGATCACTGTTCCGGTTGTTGTGACCTACCCGGATGGTTCCAAGGACAACGTCAATGTGACCGTCACGGTTGAAGAGCCTGGTGCTAAGACTGCTGATCAGGTTGAGCCGAAGTATGAGGACGGTAAGGGTAAGCCGGGCGAGAATGCTACGGTTCCTGCTCCGAAGTTCACTGACAAGGACGGTAAGGACACCAAGGCTCCTGAGGGTACGAAGTTCACTCCTGGTGACAATGCGCCTGATGGTGTGAAGGTTGATGAGACCACTGGTGAGATCACTGTTCCGGTTCCTGAGGATGCGAAGCCTGGCGACAAGATCACTGTTCCGGTTGTTGTGACCTACCCGGATGGTTCCAAGGACAACGTCAATGTGACCGTCACGGTGACGGAGAAGGATGTGCCACCGGTTCCGGGTTCGAAGGACAATGAGTCCTACGAGCCTGAGTACAAGCCAGGTTCTGGTAAGCCGGGTGAGGACGCCACGGTTGACAAGCCGGTCTTTAAGGATAAGGACGGCAAGGAGACCACTCCGCCGGCAGACACGAAGTTCGAGAAGGGCGAGGGTGCTCCGGAGAACGTGACTGTCAAGGAAGATGGTTCTGTGACCGTTCCTGTTCCGGAGGATGCGACACCGGGTGACAAGATCACTGTTCCGGTTGTTGTGACCTACCCGGATGGTTCCAAGGACAACGTTGACGTCACGGTTGAGGTGCAGCCGAAGGATCCTTCGGTCAAGCCTGGTAAGAACACGACAGTTCCGGCTGATAACACGCCGCATGAGGTTGGCAAGGTTGAGAACCCGAAGGGTGATGAGACCGGCAAGCTTGTTGATAAGAATGGCAACGAGATTCCAGGCTCGAAGGTTGAGATCGACGAGGACGGTAACGTTAAGGTGACGGTGCCGGAGGGGACTGATCCGCAGGATGCCACAGTTGTTGTCACTGACAAGGGTGGCAAGACTGTTGGTGAGATCGGTGTGAAGATCGTTGATCCGAACTCTGATGCTGCGAAGTTCGTACCGAACTACGGTGATCGTAAGAATGTCGAGGCTGGTAAGACCGAGACGTCGAAGAATCCGTTTGAGGGCAAGACTGATGTTCCTGTGAAGGATGCAATTGGTACGCCTTCTGCTGGTTCTGAGGATTGGACGTTTGAGACTGGCAAGAGCGGTGTTGTCAAGGCAACGGCTCCTGACTACAAGAAGGTCGCTGACAAGATCGCCTCTGAGTTGCCGCAGATTGATAGCAGCTGGAATAACTTCAAGGAGATCTTTACTCCGTACGTTCGTCCGTCTGTAACGGTTGATTTCACCTATAACGATGAGTCGAAGAACCACGCAACTGCTGGTTTCGAGCTGGTTGGTAAGGATGGTAAGTCCTTGCTGGATCCGGATGGTGACTTCGATGGTGACGGTCACTCCAACCGTGAGGAGATCGAGAAGGGCTCTAACCCTGCCGATGAGAACTCGAAGCCGACGCCTGGTGAGGACGCTTCGGTCGCAACACCTGCCATCGATGACGTTCACGAGGGCGACAAGGCCATCACCGGTACCGGCGAGCCTGGCTCCAAGGTGACGGTGACCCACGATGGCAAGGAGATCGGTGTCGGTGTCGTCGGTAATGACGGCAAGTGGACCGTGGAGGTTCCAGGTGATGCTCCTCTGACGC
Source organism: Corynebacterium sp. CCUG 61414 (assembly GCF_024453945.1). Taxonomy (NCBI): domain Bacteria; kingdom Bacillati; phylum Actinomycetota; class Actinomycetes; order Mycobacteriales; family Corynebacteriaceae; genus Corynebacterium; species Corynebacterium sp. CCUG 61414. Next base: position 3,997 of record NZ_JAGPYU010000025.1, on the reverse strand, counting down.
AGGGTAAGACCGTGAAGGTTACGCAAGATGCAGGTAAGAAGACTGCTGAAAAGACGGTCCAGGGCCCACGGGAGGGTGATTCGAACAAGGACACCACTCCGCCGAGTGTGAACCCGATCAAGCCTGGTGATAAGACGATCACTGGTAAGGATGATCGTCCGAACTCGACGATTAAGGTCACGCTGCCGAACGGTAAGGTCATTGAGACCATTACCGATAAGGACGGCAACTGGAAGATTGATGTCCCGTCTGGTGTTGAGTTGAAGCCAGGCGACAAGATCACGGTGACTGATGAGGCGGGTAACTCGACAAACGCGCAGGTCGGTATTGATACCGGCAAGTGTGTTGCATCCGCTGTGGGCTTCGGTCTCCCACTGATCGCGCTCCTGCCGTTGGGTCTGGCTTCCCAGATTCAGATTCCGGTGCTCAGCGATGTGGCTGCACAGGTGAATGCTCAGCTGCAGGATGTGAACACTCGTATCCAGCAGCAGGCTGGCATCTTCAATCCGGAGATGGCACGTCAGGTTGAGCAGATCAACGCACAGCTGCGCACCGTTGGTGCGGATCTGGGCATGGTCGCTGCGGGTATCGTTCTGATTGCTGCTGGCATCCTTGCTGGCACGGTCATCTACGACAACTGCAACCCGAATGGTCCGAAGTCTTCGGTCAAGGACCTTGAGCTGAAGGGTTCGTCTGGTAAGACGATGAAGCTTTCCTCGAAGAAGGATGATGCGAAGGCGACCGCTACGCCGAAGAAGTAACGCGATAGCGCCCATCACCGCCTCCCCCCCTTGCGGGGGGAGGGAAAGGGCTAAACGCTTACTAAGCATCTGCTAAGAAGAAAAGAGCTGCTGTTCGTCATCGCGACGAATGGCAGCTTTTTGCATGTTTGGACATTATTGGCGGAGGGGACGTCGAAAAGCCTGCGTCTTGCCAGGTGGCGTACAGATGTACCGAAGTGCTATAGGTCAAAGTTATTAACGTGCCTTCCTGGGCAAATGGCAAACAGTTCGCAGCTCATGAAGCTCTAAGTTTTTAACCCGCCGTAATGTACAAGCGTCCATAAATGGGCTAGATGTAAAAGGTCCACTGGATGCACAGACCTTTCATTGTTATTGTCAGATAACTGTAAACCATGTAGCGCCTGTGCCTACACCGGGAAAACGGTGATGCACGCGGCGGTGGCATGTTCTGAAATAACGAATGAAAGGAATTATTGTGCGAAGCTCCTATAAGGCACGCCGTGGCACTTCGCTTGCCGCGGCCGCATTGTCGTTCGCGTTGGTTGCGCCACTTGCGCAGCCGGTTGCGTTTGCTCAGGAGGCTCCTGCTGCAGTTGTGGGTGCTGAAGCTGCTGCTGATACGCAGGGCAAGAGCAAGATGGTGCCGAACGCCATCTACACCAAGGGTGGCTGGCGCGATTACGGTGGCTACCACGGCTACGCCTACATCAACAAGGATGGTCGCCACGATGATCTGAGCTCGAACAACGAGCCGTTGAAGGGCAACGTCATCTACCTGCAGTACGTCACGGGTAAGAATGAGGTCTCCCCGGTTTTCTACACCCTGACCGACTCAGAGGGAAGGTTTTCCTTCGACTTGACCCGCAAGGTTACGGATCGCGTACATGCACCGGCATTCCATCTAGCTGGCGTTCAGGGCGGCAAGACCCGCGTCCGCGTGTGGGGTGAGAACCCCGACCCAGAGAAGTACTCGGTAGTAGCTGCAGGTGACATGAACTCTGGCCGCTACACCACGCGTACCAACCGTGTGCAGGAGTCGTGGAACTTCACGTCTGGTCCTGCTGGGTCGCGTATTACCAACGGCCGCTTTGTGCTGGAGGAGAAGCCGAACCACGTTGGTTGGTTGGCGAAGCCTGAGTCCGAGTGGACGCGTGCGCTTGATGGTGAGACGGGCAAGCCAACGGTTGATGGTCAGTTCCCGGACTATGGTGCGTTTGGCACCATTAAGAGCCTTGCTGCGCCGAATCAGTCGATGGTGTGGTGGGAGAACGGTGAGGATGCAGGTTCTTTGCCGGGGTACTACAAGTATCAGACTGGGCAGGGCGACCGTGCCGCCGGTGGCGTGGAGATCGTCGGCTCGTACCTCAATGATGAAGTCGCGCGCCAGATTGATGCGTGGAAGGATGCGAACAAGGGCTACACTGCTGAGCAGGAGCGTGCGAATCAGGAGCGCATTATTAAGGCGTACCAGGATGAGCATGGTGTAGGCTCCCACATCGCTGAGACGGTCGTAGTGCCGTCGAAGGATGATGGCACGATTTACCTGCCATTTAAGGGCACGTATGGTGCCAGCCGTGACAGGATCGGCAACGTATCAGAAGACGAGTTCGGCAAGGTAGCGCCGAAGTACGAAATGGACCGAGGCAGCCGTTACGGCGCCTTCACTGGTCTCGCTATTGGGAAGCGTCGTCACATCAATACGGATTACATGTACATCTACCCACGTATCGAGGGTCGTGATGTGAAGAATTCGGCGTTCCCGATGAACATGTTCCAGAACTACGCTGATTCCGGCACTGTTATCGCGGGTGCGAACATGAACGGCCTGCAGTTCCCGTTGATGTCTGCACAGCCGATCTTTGATATCCCTGAGTACAACTCGTATGACAATAAGGGTCGTGCTGGGTCGAAGGTGACCACGAAGGCTGCGGGTTTGATGCCGAATGCGGATTACGCGATTCGTTGGTACGCAACCGATCCTGCTGGTAATCAGACCGAGCTCAAAGGTAAGGAGTGCATCGTCAAGAGTGACGAGAAGGGTGTGCTGCCTTCCTGTGATTTCCAGGCGCCCGAAGACCTGAAGGAAACCACCGTCTACACAGCGGCGGTTGTCAGCGTTGATCCTGTTTCGAAGAAGATGTCTGACCGCTGGGAGATTGCGGACTCGTTTACCGCTGTCGTTCCAGAGCAGCTGCCACTTGGCTCCGCAGGGGAAGAATACCCGGACAACAATGTTGCGGACCTGTTTGGCAACCTGCCGGATGACCTCGCTGAGGATGCGAAGCCGAAGTACTCCGCCGACAAGCTGCCAGATGGCCTTAAGATCGACCCTGAGACCGGCAAGATCACTGGTATTCCAACCGAGCCTGGCACTACTGAAGTGACCGTAACCCGTGAGGTTGAGGTCATGGTAGAGAAGTACGTTGGCGTCACCGATGAAAATGGTGACCCGGTTTGGGAGAACCCTGATGAGGAAGACCCCGCGAAGCGTATCCAGAAGACCGAGAAGTCTCGGGTTGCAGAGAAGCAGCTGGAAGAGGTCGTCACGAAGATTGTGGTGACGGATACGCCGCTGAAGGACGGTGTTGTTGGCGAGGATTACGAGCAGGAAGTAAAGCCAGAGGGCTTTGGTCCTCTGCCGCAGGGCTTCAAGATTAAGGAAGGCTCCCTCAAGGTTGAGGGTCTTCCTGACGGCTTGGAGTTCAAGGATGGCAAGATCACGGGTAATCCGACTGCTCCGGTTACGGCTTCTGAGGAGAAGCCGAATGTGACCGTGACCTACACCCTGGTTGATCAGGATGGCAACGAGACCGAGCACACTGATGTTGTGCCGTTGGCAGTTGGCGTCAAGACCACGGTTGATGAGTCTGGTAAGAAGCTGGTTGATCCGACTGATGAGAAGCAGGACACTGGTGTCAAGATCGTTAATCCTGACGACGAAACCAAGGTCTCTGCTAAGGATGAGGACGGCAAGGACGTCCCGGTCGAGATTGATGAGAATGGTACCGTTCACGTCACGCCGGGTACCGATGTTGATGGTCCGATCACGGTGACTGTTGAGGATCCGGATCTTGACGGTGGCAAGCAGGATGTTGAGGTTGAGGTCAACGGCCACAAGAAGGGTGTTGACGACAACGACTCCGACAAGACCACGGTTGATGAGTCTGGTAAGAAGCCGGTTGATCCGACTGATGAGAAGCAGGACACTGGTGTCAAGATCGTTAATCCTGACGACGAAACCAAGGTCTCTGCTA
>NZ_JAGPYU010000024.1:0-10653 GCF_024453945.1 Corynebacterium sp. CCUG 61414 | reverse complement strand
CCACGCGGACAACCCGCATGCCACACCCTGTCCGCGGCACCCCTCCCACCTTGCGGATTGAGCAGAACCAACCACTTGCCCTGTCCGCCCCGCGGACACGCACCCGATGATGCCTCAACCCGGAAAAACTGTCCGCCCCGCGGACACCCTGACCGCACTCTGTCCGCGGCAGCCCTCTCACCAGCAGCTCCAGAAAACCCACCACCAATAAGTGTCCGCCGCGCGGACACCCAACGCAGAGGGTCCGTCGCGAAAAACGCCACGGTGGATTTACGAGTCTGATTCAGCAGCGCGGCGCTGACGCTGTAGCTTCCCGTGTGCACGGGCGATGCGGTAGAAAGTCCGCAAGCTCGCGAGCTGCAACCCGCTGTCTTGCGCCTTCTGATAGATGGCGTCCGCGCTCAGGTCGGGGTGGGCGTCGAAAAGATCGAGAATCTGTTGTACATCTGAATCCGGAATACGTGGGATGTTTCGTTCGCGGTGAGGGATCGGGTTTTCCTTTTTGGGCCTCGGGTTGGTCTGGTAATAGCGCCTCGAGCGTGAGATCTTCAAAATTTTGCAGGCGCGACTCATAGAATGCCCGACGCCCATGAGTAGATCCAGGAACTCGTTTTCTTGACGTACTCCTTCCTCGTACCGCTTCGTTTCTTCGGGGCTTAGAATTTTTCCGCCGCGTCGGAGGTCCCGCCATGTTGCTTTGGCAGAGACCCCATAGCTTTTCCCAGGACATCGCTAGTGTCCTTCCACAGCTTGGCTTCTTTGCGCAGTCGAGCATTTTCTCGTTTCAGCGCCTCGTATTCTTTGCGTGGCATCGTTACTTCGTCGTTGCTCATGGTTTTCCTTTCGCTTAGGGCCTAGCCAAGATATTGCCACACAGTTAAGGGCAAACCCCCAGGCGCTACGCTGTAGTGCATGGACACACGTGATCGGGATGCGCTGACGGCTGCCAAGTTGTATTACCGCTCGGAGCTGAGTCAGGCGGAGGTTGCTGCGGAGATGGGCTGCTCCCGTCCTACGGTGGCGAAGCTTCTGCAGCACGCGAAGGACCGTGGCTACGTCACTATTGAGGTACACGACCCGCAGGAGGCGGACGAGATCCTGATCGAGGATCTCACCTCCCGGTACACGCTGGAGGGTGTGCGGATTGTTCACCCGGCGAACCCATCTGCAGCGATCATGGAGGATCTTGGGGTGGCTGGCGCACGCTACCTGGAGTCGATGCCGTTGGATGGCCTTTCGGTGGGGGTGTCCTGGGGAAAAACGCTGCTCAACATTGCGCGGAATCTACGATCGACGAACATGCGGGCGCGCCAGATTGTGCAATTGAAAGGTGGGTCGTCGCGTTCCAACCTGGCAACGAATGACTTTGAGACGATCACCGGTTTCTGCACCGCGTTCAACGCGCCCGCGTTAACGCTCCCGTTGCCTGTCATTTTTGAGCGGGTGGAAACCAAGGAGATTGTGGAGCAGGATTCCCATATCGCCGACGTGCTGCAGCATGGGCGGGAGACGGACGTGGCGGTGTTCACGGTGGGATCGGTACGAAAACAGAGCCTGCTGATGAACCTGGGGTACCTCTCTGAGGAGATGTCGCGGGAGCTGCTCGGCGTTGCGGTGGGTGACGCTTGTTCGCGGTTCTACACGCGGGAGGGGGATGTGGCGTCGAAAAGAATTGATGATCTGACGGTGGGCATTGAGCTTGACGAGCTGCGGGCGAGACCACGTCGAGTGCTGGTAGCTGGGGGTTTGTATAAAGCTGAGGCGATTGAGACGGCGCTGTGGATGGGGCTGGCCAGTGATTTGGTGATTGATCAGCCGACGGCGGTTCGGGTGCTGGAGATCGCGAAGACCCGCTAATTGACGCCCCTTCTCCCCCATCTGGGGTGGTTTGCACCCCCAATCAGAACATTTGCAAACTTTGATATTGCCATATGTTCCGAACGGTCTTAGAGTGGACAGCGAAAGGTCAACCAGCTACCGAAAAAGGAGTTGCACATGTCCACCCCGACCGTCTCCACACCGCACATCGTCCCAACCGGACCAATCGCTGAAACCGTCCTCATGCCGGGCGACCCACTGCGCGCGAAGTTCATCGCAGAGACCTACCTGGAAAACCCAGTCCAGTTCAACGCCGTGCGCAACATGCTCGGCTACACCGGCACCTACCAAGGCCACGAAGTTTCCGTGATGGGCTCCGGCATGGGCATTCCGTCCATCAGCCTCTACGCCTACGAGCTCATTCACTTCTTCGGCGTAAAGAAGCTCATCCGCGTCGGCTCCTGCGCATGCTTCCAGCCTGACATGAAGCTCTTCGACATCATCGTCGCCTCCTCCGCATCCACGGACTCGCACTTCATCGAGCAGTACGACCTGCCGGGCACCTACGCCCCGACCGCGTCCTGGAAGCTGCTCGAGGCAACCTACAAGGAGTCGCAGAAGCAGGGCGTCGACATCCATGTGGGCAACATCTTGTCCTCCGACGTTTTCTACAACTTCAAGGACGACGTCAACGACCGCTGGGCCAAGATGGGCGTGCTCGGCGTCGAGATGGAATCCGCCGGCCTCTACGCCGTCGCTGCCGAGGCAGGCGTTGACGCGATGGGCATCTTCACCGTGTCCGACGTCATCGGCTCCGGCGAGAAGGCCTCCGCTGAGGAGCGCCAGAGCGCGTTTACCCAGATGATGGAGCTGGCACTTCCGCTGGCCGCCGTCTAAACCACAACCCGTCCCCACACGTTTGAAGGAACTCACCATGACATCTCAAACAGTTCAAAAGGCGCTCAGCCCGAAGCGGGCCGTGCCGATCATCCTGTTTACCTTCGTGTTCTCGCTGATCATCGATAACGGTTTCAAGTTCATGACCGACTCGATGGGTGAGGCGCTCAACCTTTCCCTCAATGAGGTCAGCTTGCAGGCCTCGCTCGCGGGCGTGATCATCGGCATCGGCGCGGTGGTGTACGCGGCATTGGCTGACGTGGTGAGTATCCGCAAGCTACTGATGGTCGGTATCACGCTGACGCTGGTCGGCTCGGTCATCGGCTACCTGGGTCAGAACGTGTGGGGGCTGGTCCTGGCCGGCCGCGTGGTGCAGACCACCGGCCTCGCTGCGGCGGAGACGCTCTACGTCATCTACGTGACCAAACACCTCAGCGAGAAGGATCAGAAGACCTACCTGGGCTTTTCCACGTCTGCTTTCCAGGGCGCGACGCTCTTCGGCGCGCTGACCTCGGGCTACATCGCCACCCATATCTCGTGGACCGCGATGTTCCTCATCCCGCTCATCCTGATCTTCGCCGTCCCCGTCATCATGAAGACGGTCCCGGAGGAGGCCTCCCTGGAGTCGGGCCATGTCGACTGGCTGGGCTTGTTCCTCATCGCCGTGCTCGCGACCAGCGCCATCATGTTCATGCAGGCCTTCCAGGTACTGTGGCTCATCCCGCTGGTTCTCGCGCTGGTCGCATTCATCGCCCACGTGAAGAAGGGCAAGCGCCCGCTGGTCAACCCGGAGTTCTTCCAGAACCGCGCCTACGTCACCGCCATCGTGCTCGTCGCGATTGTCTACTCGGTGCAGCTCGGCTACCTGGTGCTCTTCCCCGCAATGGCGAAGGCCGTCCACGGGCTCAGCGCTGACGACGCCTCCCTGCTGCTCATCCCGGGCTACACCGGCGCCGTCATCGTCGGCGCGCTCTCAGGCAAGATCGGCAAGTTCTTGCCGACGCGCCCCGCGATCTTCACCGCACTCGCCTCCATCACCATCGCGTTGCTGCTCCTCGCAGTCGGGATGGAAGCCAGCCCGTGGGTCTTCATGCTTTCCTCCCTGCTCTTCGCCTGCGGTTTCGCCCTGCTGTACGCGCCACTGGTCGCGACGGCAATCGGCAATATCCCCGCTGCGAAGTCGGGTATCGCAATCGGTTTCTACAACCTCACAATCAACGTCGCCGTCCCGCTCGGCATCGCGTACAGCGCGAAGCTGGTGGATCTCGGCCTTGGGGTGCCAGGCTTCCTGCCACAAAACTCGGGCAGCTACCCCACCGTCATGCTCATCCTGGCCATCATCGCAGTCGCCGGCACCGCGCTCTATGCAGCGCTCACTGCGCGCATGAAGCAACCGGCTTAACCTGCACACTTTCTACAACTCAAGGAGTTTTTCAACATGCTTACTCGCCAAAATGTCGCCCAGATGATCGACCACACGCTGCTCAAGCCGGAGGCCACCCACGAGGACGTCGCCAAGCTTATCGACGAAGCTTCGCACCTCGGCACGTACTCCGTCTGCGTCTCCCCATCCATGCTGCCCATCGAGACCCCAGCTGATCTGAAGGTCGCAGTGGTGTGTGGCTTCCCGTCCGGCGCAGTCCCAACTGAGGCAAAGGCTGCCGACGCCGCACACAGCGTTGCCAACGGCGCGGACGAGGTTGACATGGTCATCAACCTGGGTGCCGCCAAGGAAGGCAAGTGGGACGTCGTACGCGACGACATCGCCGCAGTAAAGAAGGCGTGCGGCGACAAGCTGCTCAAGGTCATCATCGAGTCCGCCGTCCTCACCGACGAGGAGATCGTCGCAGCGTGCAAGGCTTCCATGGAGGCCGGTGCCGACTTCGTGAAGACCTCGACAGGCTTCCACCCCGCTGGTGGTGCCTCCGCGCACGCGGTGAAACTGATGCGCGAGACCGTCGGCGACAAGCTCGGCGTGAAGGCCTCCGGCGGCATCCGCGACGCCGCCACCGCGAAGGAAATGATTGAGGCTGGCGCGTCCCGCCTGGGCCTGTCCAGCTCCGCAGCGGTGCTGGAAGGGTGGAACTAACAATGGCTACTGATCTTCGTGCACAGGCCGAGGCTTGGATCGCGCAAGATCCCGATCCCGCCACCCGCGAGGCGTTAACTGCCGTCCTCGACGACGAGGCCGAGCTTGCGAAGGCCTTCGCCGGCCCGCTCCAGTTCGGCACCGCGGGGCTGCGCGGCGAGATTGGCTTCGGCGAGTCCCGCATGAACCAGGCCGTGGTCATGCGCGCCACCGCCGGGCTCATGGAATGGCTCAAGCAGCAGGTGGACACGCCTCGCGTGGTCATCGGGTGCGACGCCCGCCACGGCTCCGCCAAATTCGCGCAGGCCGCAGCTGAGGTCGTCGCCGGCGCGGGTGGGCACGCCATGCTGTTGCCGCTGGCCCAGCCGACCCCGCTGACTTCCTTCAGCGTGCGCACGCTCAACGCCGACGCCGGCATCATGGTCACCGCCTCCCACAACCCGAAGTGGGACAACGGCTACAAGGTCTACCTCGGCGGGCGCGTCGTCGACGCAGATAACGCCGCCGGCTGCCAGATCATCTCACCTGCCGACGCCGAGATCGCTGCCTGCATCGCCGCCGCACCTGGCGCGACGGACCTCCCGCTCGACACGACCATCGAGCAGGTGGACACCCGCGAGGACTACGTCGCCGCCACCAGCGCGCTTAGCGACCTCGACGGCACCCCACCGATCACGATCGTGCTCACACCAATGCACGGCGTCGGTGGCGAACTCGCACGCGCCACCCTGGAGGCTGCGGGCTTTGGGGACGTAGTGGGCGTCGAAAAGCAGTGGAAGCCTGACCCTGATTTCCCCACCGTCGCCTTCCCCAACCCGGAGGAAGACGGTGCCCTCGATCTTGCCGTCGAGAGGGCGAACGAGGTCAACGCAGACGTCATCATCGCCCTCGACCCCGACGCCGACCGCTGCGCAGTCGCCGTCCCGGCGCGCACCACCCCAAGCGCGGGCACCCCGCTGGGCAACGGCTGGGTGAAACTCTCCGGCGACGAGACCGGAGCACTGATCGGCGAGTACATGGCGTCGCGCGCGCAGGGCGGTTCGACGGCGTGCTCGATTGTTTCGGGCAGGCTGCTCGGCAAAATCGCGGCAGCGCACGGGCTCGAGCACGCAACGACGCTCACCGGGTTCAAGTGGATCGGACGCACCCCGCAGCTCGTGTTCGGCTACGAGGAAGCGATCGGCTACTGCGTCGACCCGGCGCACGCCCGCGACAAGGACGGCATGTCCGCTGCGGTGATTGTCGGCTCGATTGTAGCGCAGCTCAAGGCCCGCAACATGAGTGTGCTCGAGCAGTTCGACGCCCTGGCCAGCAAGTACGGCCTGTACCGTACCCAGCCGCTGACCTTCCGCGTCGAAGACCTCTCCCTCATCAGCGACGCCATGCAGCGCCTCCGCGCACACACCCCGACGGAGCTCGCTGGCTCTGAGGTTGTCGAGTACGTCGACCTCAACAACGGCTACGGCGCCACCCCAGGCACCAACGGCATCCTGATCCGCACCGCGGACAACGACCGCGTAGTCATCCGCCCGAGCGGCACCGAGCCGAAGCTGAAGTGCTACCTCGAGGTGGTCCTGCCAGTCGAAACGGGAGAGGCGCCTGACTGGGCCGCCGCCGATGCCCGCCTGGCCACCATCAGCGACGCCACCCGCGCGCTGTGCGGAATCTAACTGCGCTATACTATCGAAGGCTTGGGCGCCGATTTGTCGACGCCCAGCTCAGCCTCCATAGCTCAGTGGATTAGAGCAACCGGCTTCTACCCGGTGTGTCGCGGGTTCGAATCCTGCTGGGGGCGCTTTTCGTTTACCCCCGCTGCCTGGCGTTTTGCCTGGTGGTGGGGGTGTTTTTGTTGGTATGGTGGGTTTGAAGAAAGGACCCACAATGAGATTCACACTCCTTGGAGCCGGAACCGGCATCATCACCACCCTCGCAGGCGCCAACCCTCTTTTCGGTCTCGCCTTCCTTGCCGTCGGTTACGGCATCGACAAGAACAAAAAGAAGGCATAGCCGTGCAGCCCATCATTATCGATGAGTAGACCGGCCGCGCCTATGGCGCGTTCCGGAATGTGCCGAGCACTGTGGCGTCTCCCCTGTCACGTGGCGCGCCAGCCGCCCAGGCAGCCCCGTAAAGAACAGCCCTCAAGCAAAACAACTTCACTCGTAGCACACTCGTATGTGCTGGTAGGATAGCGGTCCATTAGGTTCGAGTACCGTTGGGTTCCTGAAGCCTCTCTAAAGTTGGTGATCACTATGTCCAATATTCTTGACGCCGGCCAGTATGTGACCGAACTCATCCCCGGCGTCGACAAGATGAAGCTTTATAAAATCTGCTTCTTTTCCCAAGGCTGGCACCTTGCCTGGACCGGAATGCCATTATTTGAAGAAGAGCTGCAAGCTTGGGCAAAAGGACCCGTCCCCTATGACCTCCGCCGCAGTACAGAAAACGTCGCGCGTGGATGGGAGGTCCCACACGTTCCTGGTGGGAATTCTTCGGCACTTTCGCCATTTGCCCGAGCAACGATTGAAAGCGTTGTGAATTTCTACGGTTCGCTGACATCCGCGGAGTTGTCAGACATGAGCCACGGTCGAGCTTGGCAGGAAGCACGCAGCAACGCGGTCGGGGGCACGCATTGTAGCAGCGCTTTGAGCATGACCACGATGCGCGAAGAGTTCACGGAGTTGCTCCAGTCAGGACATTCTGTCCCAGACTCGCCTTCCCTGCCAGACGTGGATCACCTTCCTAGCTTCGATCATCTGCTTGCCACTGCACATGAAGTCGAAGCGGAATGGCACAACACCCTTTCACTCCTCGCGGACCGGTAATCAACGCAATTGTCTGACCACAGTGAAGCTTCCAGAGAGCAGCTTTTAGCTCAAATGCTCGTGGAGTTGGCGTGCGCAGTGAATCAAGGCTGCGGGGATCGTGTAAACGCGAACGGAGAACCGGAGAGTTATCTTGGATTTACTGTGGACCGGGCTTCTTTGGAAAGTGCAGTTTACGCCCCGTTCCAGTTATTCAGTGGCCAGCCCCGGTACGCCTCGGTGTTTGATAGAGGAGCCGCGCTCACCGTCCATATAGCCAATAACCATCCGTTTGCCGATGGCAACAAGCGCACCGCACTTATCGTTGGGCTCACTTATCTGCGCTTGTTTTCGGTTCATGTCCGAGAGCCAGAGGGCAAGGGACCTGATTTAGCCGCAGGCGAAGAAGGCGCCCGACTGATGGAGTACATCGTTACACATGCCGCGGATTTGGATTCGGTCATCGCACACACCAGCCGCGCATTTCAACGCTGGGCCGATATTGATGGTCTAGCGCGGCGCTACCGACAAAAATAGCATCGCCCCCGATGTACCATGGCGCCATGTCCGTCTCTATTTCTTCCGTTCAGGCCCGCAAGTTGCTGGCCGCAGCGCATGAAACCGAGGAGCGCACCAGGGAGAAACCGGCCGTTCCTTGGGGGTGGATCTTGTGCGCGGCGGTCTGCTTCGGGGCGAGCCTGCCGCTGATCTTTGTTCTCGACCAGTTTTGGCCGTTCCTCCTGTTTGTGCCATGTATCGGGTGCATCGTTGTCATCGAGCGACGCAGGTCAAACGGCGTGCGCTCAAGCATCCGACAGCCGGTCAAAGAGGACCCAAAAATGTCGTTTCTTCCCTTCGGCGTGTACTTCCTCTGCATATCGCTCTTGCAGGTCGCCCCGCTTCAGAACAAGGTGTTCTCGAGTCTGCTCGGCGCGTTCGCGACCGTCGTTTTCGTCGTTACGTACGCGAGGAGCTGGAGGAACAATGCCTGATATTTTGTTGCAACCCTCGTGCTTGAGCATCTGCGCCGCACTCTTTGCCGCCGAGGCCACCACCAGCGACGTCGGCGCCGCGGAGAACAAGGAGATGCACCCCAAGCGGCTGCGCACCCTCACCCAGCTAGATAGCGACGCCTACCTCACGGCCATCGACGCACTCAAAGAGGCCGGCTACGTGTCCCTGTTTACGGACCGCAAGGCGAACCCAGACAAAAACGTGGACTGGGTCACCCTGACCGCGACTGGAGCCCGCGCATACCAGGACTGTATCGAGGAGTTGCGCTCGATTGCGGAGTCGGGCAGTCGGGTACCCTGAGGTGCATGACGTTTCCCTCCCCAACTACTGATTCTTTCGCGCTAATTACTGGCGCTTCGCAGGGCATCGGTGAGGCGGTTGCCCGCCAACTTGCTGCTGCTGGCTATAACGTGCTGCTGGTGGCGCGTCGAGAAGCGGTGCTGATGCAGCTTGCCAAGGAGCTGGCACAAGCGCATGGCATCAACGCCGAAGTCTTCGCGGCCGACCTGTCCAAGGAGCGCGACGTGACCGCGCTGCTGGACTACATCGGGCAGAAGAAGATCACCATCTGCGTGAACTCCGCCGGTATCGCCTCCTTTGGTCCGTTTATGAAGCAGGACTGGAACTACGAGACGGACCAGTTCAACCTCAACGCGACGGCGGTGTTCCGCATCACGAAGGCGGTACTGGACCAAATGGTGCCGCGCGGCGAAGGTGCACTGTGCAACGTCGGCTCGGCAGCAGGCAACACGCCGATCCCGAACAACGCAACGTACGTGTTTACAAAGGCGGGCGTCAATACGTTTACGGAGGCCCTGCACTACGAGCTCAAGGACAGCGGCGTACACTGCACTCTGCTCGCGCCGGGCCCGGTGCGAGAGGCAGAAGTTCCTGAGGAGGAGCAGTCGATCGTGGACAAGGTCGTGCCTGACTTCCTCTGGACCACGTACGAGTCCTGCGCGAAGGACACCATCAGCGCGATGCGCAGCAACAAGCGCCGCGTGGTGCCGGGCCCGCTTTCCAAGGTGATGGATTTCGTATCGACGTACGCTCCGCGCGGCGCCCTCGCCCCGATCATGGGGCGGTTCTACGCAAAGATGGGAGAAGAATAGATGGATGTCCCTGCAAAAAACGACCGCATCGTGTGGGTCGACCTGGAGATGACGGGCCTGGATACGTCCCGCCACGTCATCGTTGAGGTCGCAGCGCTCGTCACCGATGCCCAGCTTGAGATTCTCGACGAAGGCCTGGACCTGGTCGTCCACGCCACCGAGGATGAGCTCGCCGAAATGGACGACTTCGTACTGAACATGCACACCGAGAACGGGCTTCTCGACGAGATCCGCTCCTCCTCAGTGTCCATCAAGGAGGCCGAGGACGCCGTCCTCGCGCTGATTGCAAAGCACTGCGACCCGGAGCACCCGGCGCCGCTTGCGGGCAACTCCATCGCCACCGACCGTTCCTTCATCCGGGAGCAGATGCCGCGTCTCGACGCCGCCCTGCACTACCGCATGATCGACGTCTCCACCATCAAGGAGCTGTCCCGTCGCTGGTTCCCGCGCGCCTACTACAACCAGCCCGAGAAGGGTCTGGCGCACCGCGCGCTCGCCGACATCGTGGAATCCATCCAGGAGCTCGACTACTACCGCCGTTCCGTATTCACGCCGGACCCAGGCCCAGATTCCGAGCAAGCTGCTGACGCCGCAGCCGCCGCACACGCTCACTACCAGCGGTTTTTGCAATCTTAGGCTTTCGTTGTAAAGTAGTTCCCGCTGTTGAAAAACAGCGATGGTGGCTGTAGTTCAGCTGGTAGAGCACCAGGTTGTGATCCTGGGTGTCGCGGGTTCGAGCCCCGTCAGCCACCCCGAGAGTGCCCCGTGGCCTGTATAAACAGGTTGCGGGGCACATTGCTTTCGACGGCAGGTACGTTAAGCCAAGAATTGGGCTTAAGGGACGTTTTGTGTGTTTTTACGGCGTGTCGCGATAAGGGACATTTTGTGTGTGTTTAGCTGCGTCCAGCCCACCCTTTTCTC
>NZ_JAGPYU010000023.1:0-17119 GCF_024453945.1 Corynebacterium sp. CCUG 61414 | reverse complement strand
CGGCGCCGATGCCGTGTGCATTGATGATGCATTGTTAACCATGATTCCGGACCACAACCACTTGACACAGAGCGTTTGGGGGTGGGGTCGGTGCGTTTCGCCAGGTCGTCTAAGTCTGGCGATGGAATTTGGTGCAGCGGGGAACAATTTCGCTTGGTCAAACCGGTGACCTGGGTATGAAGGGAAATCGAGTCCAGCAAGGTTTCGCCTATAAGATGGCCTGGTAGTGTGCCACGGTTTGGTGGCAGTCAGAATCGAGAAGCGACAGTGAGGACGTAAACACCGTGGCGAAGATGCTGTTTCGGCTTGGGCGCTGGTCATTTCTGCATAAGTGGAAGGTGATCGTGGCGTGGCTGTTGCTGCTCGGCGCCACGGCGGCGGGGGCGTTTTCGCTGATGAAGCCGTTTACGTCGGAGTTTCCGATCTCGGGGACGCCCGGCATCGAAGCCCTCGAGGACATGGAGCGGCACTTCCCGGGTGAGGGGAACGTGGCGACGGCGCCCGGGGTGAATTTGGTGTTTGCGGCGCCGGAGGGGCGTCGATTAGATGAGCCGGAGTTCATGGCGGGGATGGACGCGACGGTCGGCTACATCGAGGAGCACCTGGAGGGGCTGACGGGGACGGACAGGTTTGGCAACCCGGTGCATGTGAACCGGGAGCTGGGGGAGATGATCGTCGGGCAGATGACGCAGATGGGCCTGCCTGAGGAGCAGGCGAAGCAGGACGCGTACTACCTGCGGATGGTGTCGGACGATGGCCGGATTGGGTACACCACGTTCGAGTTTGGCGCGGAGTCTTCGATGACGGTGTCGGAGGAAGAGCGCGCCGTGGTGAATGAGGCGTTGGAGATCGGCCGAGAGGCCGGCCTGCGGGTCGAGGCCGGTGGTGCCGGGTTCGGGGATCCGATCCAGATTAAGACGACGTCGGAGATGGTGGGGCTCGCGGTGGCGTTTGTGGTGCTGATTGTGACGTTTGGGTCCTTGGTGGCGTCGACAATGCCGATTGTGAGTGCTGTTGTTGGGGTGGGCATTGGTGTGCTGGCGGTGCTGATCACGACGCATTGGGTGGAGCTCAATGAGGTCACGCCGGTGCTGGCGGTGATGATCGGCCTGGCTGTCGGTATTGACTACGCGCTGTTCATCCTGTCGCGGTACAGGCAGGAGCGGCAGACGCTGGACGCGCCGGAGGCGGCGGGCCTGGCGGTGGGCACGGCCGGATCCTCGGTGGTGTTCGCTGGGGTGACGGTGTTCACGGCGCTGGTGGCGCTCTCCTTGGCAGGTATTGAGTTTTTGACGTGGATGGGCCTGGCGGCGGCGCTGACGGTGCTCATCGCGGTGCTTGTGGCGTTAACGCTGCTCCCGGCGTTGCTGGGGGTGTGGGGTGATCGCTCGTTTGGTGGGAAGTTGCCGTGGTTCGCGGGCAACCCTGGCCCGGGCAAGAGGCCTGGTCGCGACTTGTCGGCGAAGTCGGTGGGCCGGTCCTGGGTGAACGTGGTGCGCAGGTTCCCGGTGGTGGTGATGACGGTCGTCGTGCTGGGGCTGGGTGCGCTGGCGTCGCCGTTGCTGCAGCTGGAGATGGCGCTGCCGTCGGATACGACGTCGAACCTGGACACCACGCAGCGTAAGTCGGCGGACCTGATGGCGGAGGGCTTCGGCCCGGGGGTCAACGCGCCGTTCCTCCTGGTTGTCGACGCCACCTCCGTCAACCCGGACGCGGAGATGCTGCAGCCGTACATGGCGATGATGCCGGACGAGGCCGGTGGGCGCGCGCAGAAGGCGGCGCTGGCGTCGTTTCTGTACGCGGTGCAGGAGGCCAACAGCGTCAACGGGATCGAGCACGCGCAGCTCGTCGGCGCGAATGAGGACATGACGGCGGCCCGGATCCTGGCCACCCCGAAGGGCGGTCCGGAAGAGGAGTACACGCTGGAGGTGGCGCATGCGCTGCGTGCGAACAATGTCCAGGTGGAGGATGCGACGGGGACGTCGATAGGCCTGACGGGTCTCACTGCGGTGCAGATGGACATTACTGAGGAGCTGGGCGACGCGATGCCGCTCTACCTGGCGATTGTGGTTGGGCTTGCGATCATCCTGCTGATCCTGGTGTTCCGCTCCATCCTGGTGCCGGTGGTGGCGGGCCTTGGCTTCCTGCTGTCGGTCGGCGCGGCGTTCGGTATGACGGTGGGCCTGTTCCAGCTCGGCTGGGGCGGACTTGTGAACACCCCCGGCCCGATCCTGTCATTTATGCCGATCTTCCTGATCGGCGTCACGTTCGGCCTGGCCATGGACTACCAGGTCTTCCTGGTGACCCGCATCCGCGAGCGCTACCTGAAGTTGCGCCGCGCCGGCGACCCGGAGGCGGAAATCAAGGCGGTGCGCGAGTCCACCGTCGAGGGCTTCGTGCAGGGCGCGCGCGTGGTCACGGCCGCAGCAGTCATCATGATTGCGGTGTTCGTGGCGTTCATCGACCAGCCGTTGCCATTCATCCAAATCTTTGGCTTTACGCTCGGCGCCGCCGTATTTTTCGACGCCTTCTTCGTCCGCATGGCGCTCGTCCCCGCTACGATGTTCATCCTGGGCCGTTCCACCTGGTGGATGCCGAAGTGGCTGGACAAGGTGCTGCCGGAAGTTGACGTGGAGGGCACCGAACTCGAAGCCGAATTCCACCCCGAATCACTGGAGCACGCATGACCGACGACCTTTCCTTCGACCTGAACACCACCCTGTATGACGCGCCGGGTAAGCATGGGCGCACGGGTGTGATCCATACGCCGCACGGCCCGATCCAGACCCCCGCGTTCATCCCGGTGGCCACGAAGGCCACGGTGAAGACGCTCACCCCGGAGCAGATCCACCAGACCGGTGCGCAGGCGATCCTGTCCAACGCCTACCACCTGTACCTTCAGCCGGGTCCCGACATCGTCGATGAGGCCGGGGGCGTCGCCGCCTTCGAGAATTGGGACGGCCCGACCTACACGGACTCGGGTGGCTTCCAGGTGATGAGCCTGGGCGTCGGCTTCAAGAAGGTCTTGGCCATGGACACCGCCGGGCTCACCGACAAAGACATCCGGGCCGAGAAGCGTAAGCGCATGGCGATGGTCGACGAAGACGGCGTCGACTTCAAGTCTGTCATCGACGGTTCCAAGCACCGCTTCACCCCCGAGGTGAGCATGCAGATCCAACACCAGCTCGGCGCCGACATCATGTTCGCCTTCGACGAGCTCACCACCCTCGTGGATACCCGCGACTACCAGGAGCGTTCCGTGGAGCGCACCCACCGCTGGGCGAAGCGCTGCCTCGACGAGCACCACCGCCTCACCGAGGCGCGCACGCACCGCCCGAAGCAGTCACTGTGGGGCGTGGTGCAGGGCGCCCAGTACGAAGATTTACGACGCCACGCCACCCGCGGACTGCTCGACCTCGACCGGGAGGCGCGCGAGGCCGGCCGACGCGGCTTCGGCGGGTTCGGCATCGGCGGCGCCCTTGAGAAGGAAAACCTCGGCACCATCGTCGGCTGGGTCACTGACGAGCTGCCCGTGGACAAGCCGCGCCACCTGCTGGGCATCTCCGAGCCGGACGACATCTTCACCGCCGTCGAAGCCGGCGCCGACACGTTCGACTGCGTCGCGCCGACGCGGCTTGGTCGCCGCGGTGGCGTCTATACGCTGGACGGACGCATGAACCTGATGAACGCCCGGTTCAAGCGGGACTTCTCCGGCGTCGACGAGGAGTTCGGCGGCTACGTCTCCGAGAACTACTCGCGCGCCTACATCCACCACCTGCTCAAGGCCAAGGAGTTCTTGGCGGGGACGCTGTGCACCATGCACAACCTGGAGTTCATGATCCGCCTGGTGGACAACATCCGCCACGCCATCGATGCCGGGGAGTACGAGGCGTTCCGCGACGAGTTTATGGGCAGGTACTACGCGGGGAAGTAGGTGTTTCTGGGGGCTAGAGGCTCTTATAGGCGTTAAGCTAGAGCGCATTTCGGGGGACAAGGGGGTATATTGTCTGATCAACTTTGGCGTGTCGAGGTTTTCGATGGTGGAAACTTTCATCGTTTTTACAAACGCCTGGATGAAGTGGAACGAGCAGTCACGGACGCAGCAGTCCAGTATGTCTTAGCGCCGCTGGGGATTCGCATCTGTGAAAGCGAATGGGGCAAAAGCCTTGGTAGGGGGCTGTTTGAACTTCGAATAAGAAGAAGCATCGACACAATTCTTCGCGAGCATGGGCCCTCGGGAGCAGCTGATCGGGTGCCAAAACGTTGGTGGAAGAAACGCGTATTGATCCGTGTCTACTGCACTTTTCACGGCGATAAGATCGTTCTGTTGCTGGGTGGGTACAACAAACTGCGTGCGCCAAGTAGCAAGCAAGAACAGAAGGAGATTCGAGCTGCAAGGGCTGCGTTGGAGCAGTGGAAGCGTGACCAACCCTCTTGATCTTATGTGCTGTAACACATAAGATCAGGGGTATTGAATCAGCAGATGAAAGGTGTGGGAATGGGGACTACAGCATTTGAAGAATTCGTAAAACCGTATCGGGAAGCAGCTTCACCAGCTGCTGAGATCGTGCGAGATGCTGCTGCTCGTGCGTTTGCTTCCGAGATTGCAGACCGAAGGGCAGTGGGTGCTGCCCTGATGGCAGCGAGGAAAGAACGTGACGCAACGCAGCAAGAGGTTGCAGATTCCGCTGGGATCCAGCAAGCCGAGTTGAGCCGCATTGAAAACGGGCTTGGTAACCCGACTGTTGACACTTTGCTCAAAGTGCTTGCGGCCCTTGATCTCAGATTGGTGTTCGAGCCAGCTCCTAGCGCTGGCTCTGGGCGTTAGCTTCGCAGCTCCGCATGCAGTTCCTGCTCGCGGCGGCGTACCCACGCGATGGTCGGGTACGTGATCGGGAGTAGGACGACTTCGAGCAGGGTCTTCCATAGGAAGCCCACGACGACGTAGTTGATGAACTGACCCGGCGTTTCGATGCCGATGACCGCCGCTGCGATGGCGCAGAACAGGAGGGTATCGGCGAACTCGCCGACGATGGTGGAGCCGATGAGGCGTGCCCACAGGCGGTCGTGTCCGAACCGGTCTTTCATTTTCTGCAACACCCACGCGTTGAGCAGCTGGCCTGCGATGTAGCCGGCCAGGGACGCCATGACGATGCGCGGCATGAGGCCGAGGATCGTCGAGAAGGGTTCTTGCATGTCGTAGAAGTCGGCGCCGGGGAGCCAGATGGCGATGTAGAAGGACACGACGGCCAGGATGGCGATGCCGAATCCGGTGAAGATCGCCCGGCGGGCGGCTTTGAATCCGTAGACTTCGGCGAGCACGTCGCCGAGGACGTATGCAAGTGGGAAGAGGAAAAAGGCGCCGTCGGTGATGAATGGTCCGAGGGCGACTCCCTTCTGTGCTGTGATGTTGGAAATGAGGAAGACGGCGCAGAACACAGATACCAGTACAGGGTAAAGCGATCGCGCAAAAGTTTCTTGGTTTGTCACGGCTACATATCCTATACACATGAATGCTGGACGGTATGCACCTTCTCCGAGTGGGGATCTCCATTTTGGCAATCTGCGGACGGCGCTGCTGGCGTGGTTGTTCGCGCGTCGGAGTGGGCGGCGTTTTTGGTTGCGGGTGGAGGATGTTGATTCGGAGCGTTCGTCGGAGGCGGCGGGGCGTCGTCAAATAGAGGACTTGTTGGCGCTGGGCCTTGATTTTGATCCGCCGGTGGTGTGGCAGTCGCAGCGTTCGGCGTTGTATGAGGCGGCGTTGTCGCAGCTCCCGGTGTATGAGTGCTACTGCACGCGCCGCGAGATTCGGGAGGCGGCGAGTGCGCCGCATGCGCAGCCTGGGATGTACCCGGGCACGTGCAGGGATTTGAGCGAGGAGCAGCGAGCTTTTCGACGCCACCAGCTTTCGCAGCAGGGCCGCATGCCTGCCCTTCGCCTGCGTGCTGATGTGCGGGAGTGGACGGTTCGTGACTTCTTTGCCGGGGAGGTGACCGGGCCTGTCGATGACGTGGTGGTGCGCCGCGGTGGCAACCTTACGCAGGCGCAGGCGGGGGACTGGGCGTATAACTTGGCGGTGGTCGTCGACGACGTGGACCAGGGGGTTGACCAGGTGGTTCGTGGGGATGATTTGTTGATGTCGGCGCCCGCGCAGGCGTACATGACGCACTTGTTGGGCGGGCAGGAACCCGAGTATGTGCACGTGCCGCTGGTGCTCAACGCGGAGGGCAAGCGGCTGGCGAAGCGCGACGGGGCGGTGACGTTTGCGGAGATGTCGCAGCGCATTGGGGTGGATGGCGTGGTGCGGGCGCTGGCGGAATCGATTGGGTGCGCAGGCGCTGGGACGGCGCAGGAGATCCTTGAGCGCTTTGACCCTGAGAAGCTCTCAGCGGATCCTTTCGTCTGGACAAATACACCCGAGCGGGGGTAACCGCTGGTTGAATAACATGCATGTGATGCAAATATTTTGACGACAACTGTGCAGGTCCGGGCGTTTGCTGAAAATAAACTGTCAAAAGTACTTGAAACTTCTTAAAAACCGTTCATGATGAATGGATAGCACAAATAACACACAGTTGCCTTTGAGGGGAGTTTCAGAATGCGAAATCGTAGAATGTCAGCCACTGTGGTGGCGCTGGCGCTGGGGGCGTCCGCGCTCGTGGTGCCACAGGTGGACGCGCAGAGCGCCGAAGAGAACCGATGCCACGACGTGCTGAGCGCGAACACCTTGTTCCCGCACCAGCACGTTGGTGCCGTGACTACGCCGAACGAGGGCTCGTTTGAGACGGGCACCCGCGTTGTCAACGAGCAGGGCCAGGTTGAGGTGTACTACTGGGTCAGCCTCCACGGCGACGGCGAGCACGCTGTGGACTCGATGGTTTCCGAGCTGCGCATGAACCAGACCGGCATCTCTGATTTCGAGGAGACCTTCACCCTTTCGGCGGTGTCTGTAGGGGAGACTATCCCAGGAGCGGTGCGTTCCGGCGAGGGTAGCACCACCAATATGGACCTGAAGGTCACCGGCACCGCGCACGTTGAGCCGGTCGAGCTGCACCTTTCGGAAGGCTCCCCGGTGGTGTCCGCGAAGGTCACCCTCGAGGACGTGAAGGACATCAAGGAAGGCGAGACACGCACGTTCGCGTGGGTCGCCCGAAGCGTAGGCAACGGCTACGAGAACTTCCCGAACCGCCTGGGCTTCGAAGCCCGCAACATCGCCGAGGTTGACCTGCTGCCGGTCCCGGCAGAGAACGCGCAGTGCTTCCCGCTGCAGGCGGCTCAGGACGAGGTGCCGGTTGTCACCGCGAACGGCAAGGAGTTTGCGACGAACATCCAGGTCACCAACGGTGCTGGGGAAGATTACGCTCGCGTGATTGCTGTCGTGACGCGAAACGGTAAGGCTGTCGAGGGCGCGAATGCGCGCGTCGATAAGGATGGCCGCGTGCATGTCACCCTGCCTGTCGGCGGGACCGGCGAAATCGACAACGAGAAGCCGGAAGCGCTCCAAGTTGAGGTGTACGCCACCCCGCGCGATGGCTCCGACCAGCTCAACCTGCGGAAGTACAAGGACAACGCCAAGATCGGCGAAACCTTCCAGCTCAAGACCCAGCAGTGGGCCCCAAGCTACGGGAACGAGAAGACCTCCCCGGGCAAGACGGCAACCGTCGCGTTGAATCCGGGCAGCCCGAAGTACCCTGACGGCACCACCTTCGAGGTTATCGGCGCTACCCCAAGCAGCGAGGCTCGCCCATGGGACGTCACTCTGGAAGAGGGCAGCAACGCGCTCAAGGTCACCGCGCCGATGAGCGCGCGCCTGGAAGACACCGTGACCGTGCAGGTCAAGGCCACCTACCCAGACGGATCCCACGACGTGCTGGAGTCCGTGGTCGGCGTTGACACGACCCTGGCGCAGGAGCACACCCCTGGCTACGACGTGATGATTACCCGCCCATCCGTCACAGTGACGCTGCCGCAGGTCCGTGACCAGGAGCTGCCGGCCGACACGACCTTCAAGATCGCCCCTGACCAGCAGCTCGGTGATTGGACGGTGGGCGTCGATAAGCGCACCGGCGAGATCACCGCAACGCCGCCGGCGAACGCCCGCGACGGCGAAACGAAGACCATCAACGTCGAGGTGACCTTCCCAGACGGCTCCACCAAGGTCGTACCGGGCACCGTCATCGTCAGCGCGCCGCCGCAGGCACAGAACCCAGACGCGTACTACCTGGCGGAAACCACCCGCCCAGGTGTCGAGGTCACCGTGGACGCCCCAGAGTTCAGCGCTGATGCGCCGAAGGGCACCACGTTCACCATCCATGACGCCTACGAGGTCCCGAAGGGCTGGAAGGTCAACGTCAACGAGGACGGCTCCGTTACCGCGACCCCGCCCGCCGACGCCAAGCCAGGCGACCGCATTGTCGTGCCTGTCCAGATCACCTACCCGGATGGTTCCTCGATCACTCGCCCAGCAGTCGTCGTAGTTGTCGACGACGCCCCCAAGGGCACCAACGACGTCCAGTTCCCACCGAAGCCGACCAAGCCGGGCACCGTCGTAGTTGTCACCCCGAAGGGTGGCACCGAGGGCTCCACCTACGTTGTCGAGCAGAAGGACATCCCTGAAGGCTGGACCATCAACATCGACGAAAACACCGGTGTCGCGCACGTCACCCCGCCTGCCGACGCCAAGCCAGGCGACTTCGGCGTGATTAACGTGCAGGTCACCGACCCGAACGGCAACACCATCACGCGCCCAATCGTCGTGACCGTCATCGACGACCCGGCCGCACCCGTCGACCCGAACCCGGCCACCCCGTCCGCCCCGGACCAGAACTACGCCCCGAAGCAGACCAAGCCGAACCAGACCGTGACCGTCAACCCGACGCCACGCGCGCCGGGCGGCACCGCCTTCGTCATCTCGCCTGAATACAAGGCGCCGAAGGGCTGGAAGGTCACCGTCGGCGAGGACGGCTCCGTCACCGCCACCCCGCCTGCCGACGCCAAGTCCGGCGACTACACCGTCGTCCCAGTCGACATCACCTACCCAGGCGGCCAGAAGGTCACGCGCCCAGCAACCATCCTGGTTGTTGACGACGCCGACACCCCCGAAGGCCAGCCACCAGTCGACTACAACCCTGGCCGTACCAAGGGCGGCGTCACCGTTGTCGTGCCGCCAAGCACGCAGCCTGACGGCGCGACCTTCAAGATCGTCGACGGCTGGAAGGCGCCGGAAGGCTGGAGCGTCACCATCAACGACGGCGGCTCCGTCTCCGTCACGCCACCTGCCGACGCCAAGCCAGGCGAGCAGGTCGTCGTCCCGGTAGAGGTCACCTACCCAGACGGCAAGACCGTCACCCGCCCAGCCATTGTCACCGTCGGTGGCGACACCCCGCCAACCGCGGCAGGTAAGGACACCCCTCCAACCATCGAGGTCACCCCTAAACCAGGCTCCACGGAGAAGGTTGTGGTCACCCCGGGCACGCAGCACATCGTGATCAACGTGCCAGGCGCCAACATCGGCGACCTGAAACTGCCCGACGGGTGGACCGCTAAGCGTGAAGGCGACAAGGTCATCATCGTCCCACCAGCTGAGCGGACCCCGGACCCCAAGGGCTTCGACATCACGATCCCAGGCCGCGAAGGCGACGTCACCGTCCACGTCGTTGTCCAGGGTGAAGACCAGCCGAAGACCCCAGGCAAGAGCTCGACCGATGACCTGCAGCGCTGCTTCGCCGACATGTCCTCCCACGGCGGGCCACTCCTGTGGCTCATCCCGCTCGGGTTGGCAGTCGCCGTCGGCGCGCCACTCATCGCCGCAATGGGCCCAGAGATCAGCGCCTCCGCGCGCCGTGTCTCCGAGCAGATGAACATCCCGAACCCGTTCGGCAACTTCGGCGACAACCGACCTGACTTCCTGAAGCAGCTCGACGTTGAAGCCGCCCGCCTGAACGCCAAGTTCGGCCCGCAGGCCACCGAAGCCCTCGGCGCCATCGCAGCGGTCACGCTCGGCATTGGTGCCCTGGCCGGCCTGCTCTCCCTGTGTGCCCCAGGCGAGAACGGCGCAGCCAACAAGATCCAGCAGAGCTCCAACGAGGGCTCCTCGCTCGGCGACTTCCTCGGCCGGAAGCCATCGACCACGGCACCTGCCACGACCTCGACGGCAGCTCCCACGACCTCGGCTGAGCCGACCACCCCTAAGGAGAAGTAGCTCCTCTGTAAACAACCCCGCGACCTGTGAGTTGGGTCGCGGGGTTTTGTCGTGCTGGACCCGCGCACCAAATTCCCTCATACGGTCGGCGCGACCTGGGGAAATGCTTTGGCGACTTTTCAAAATGCCGGATTTTGGTGCGCAACTACCCTCCTCGCGCACCACATTCCTGGGTTTTCGCGGGACGGATTGGAAAAATCAAGGTCACTGGCAGCCGGTGGGGGAATTTGGTGTCTCCGTGCGTGGTGTGAGTGCCAAAGGACGCAGTTCTTGTTGGGGGATGGGGTAAAAGCCCAGGTCGTGAAAAGTGGGTTGCGTCCTTTGGCACTCGGGTGATGGGTAGTGCACCACATTCCCTCACGAAGTGGGCGCGACCTGGGGAAACGCTCGGTCGCTACCCCGGAAACAGAGAATGTGGTGCGCAATCCAAACGCGAATGCAAAAACAGCGCACCCGGCGAAAACTTCAACCGGATGCGCTGTCAAAAAGCGCGGAGGATGTGGGATTTGAACCCACGAGGGTCGTGAAACCCGCACGCGTTCCAGGCGTGTGACATAGGCCGCTAGTCGAATCCTCCTAGTTGCGACACATCATGCGTCGAGGGACTACTTTAACCCATCCCCCCAGGTTCCGACAAAACGCCTGCGCAGTCAATGTTTTGCAACGCCTAAAGCTTCAGGCTAGAGTGTTCTGCAGGATCTCACGCGGTGCTCATCTCGTGAACTCCCCCAGGGCGGGAACGCAGCAAGGGTAAGCGGGCGCTGGCAGGTGCGTGAGGTCCCCTTTTTTATGGGGTAAAACTGGGGAAAAACCGTCGCGCGGGGTGGGGTGTCGCTAGTACGATGATGGGTCGTTAGTAGATACGCCGACGTACTCGAATAGGACACCAAGACATTGAACACCCCGTTGAAAGAACTAGATGCTGAGCAGCTTGCAAGCCTGGCTGCTGAGTTGCGTGAGCAGTACAAGCAGCTGGAGGAGACCAACATGGCGTTGGATCTCACGAGGGGGAAGCCCTCGGCGCGCCAGTTGGACTTGGCGGACGATCTGTTGGCCCTGCCGGGTGTGGGGAATCACCGTGACGCCTCGGGCGTGGATGTGCGTAATTACGGTGGCTTGACGGGCATTTTGCAGTTGCGTGAGTTGTGGGCCGAGGCGCTCGGTATTGATCCGAAGCTGTTGGTGGCGGGAGACTCGTCGTCGCTAAATATTATGTTTGACCTGGTGTCCTGGGCGTACACGTTTGGGACGAATGATTCGCCGCGGCCGTGGGCGGATGAGCAGCGCGAGCACGCGATTAAGTGGCTGTGCCCAGTGCCCGGCTATGACCGCCACTTCACGATTACGGAGCGCTTCGGCTTCGAAATGATCACTGTCCCGCTGCTTGAGGACGGTCCCGACATGGACGTCGTGGAGGAGCTGGTGAAGGACCCTGCTGTGAAGGGCATGTGGTGCGTGCCGGTGTTCTCTAACCCGACGGGCGCGGTGTACTCGCAGGCGACCATCGAGCGCCTGGCGGCGATGGAGACGGCCGCGCCGGACTTCCGCATTGTGTGGGACAACGCGTACGCGGTACACACGCTGACGGATACGTTCCCGGTGAACGCGGACGTGCTTGCGCTGTCGGCGAAGGCGGGTAACCCGAACCGGTTCTGGTACATGTCGTCGACGTCGAAGATTACGCACGCGGGCTCGGGCGTGGCGTTCTTTGCCTCGTCGGAGGAGAACCTGGAGTGGTACGAGTCGATCGCGAATGTGCGTGGTATCGGCCCGAATAAGGTGAACCAGTTGGCGCACGCGATGTACTTCAAGGACGCGAATGGTGTGCGTGAGGTGATGCGGAAGCACGCGGAATCGCTGGCGCCGAAGTTCGAGGCTGTGCTCGGCGTGCTGGAGAACCGGCTCGGGGGCACGGGCGTGGCGTCTTGGTCGACGCCGAAGGGCGGTTACTTCATCTCCCTGGATGTGATGGACGGGACTGCGACTCGCGTGTGGGAGCTGGCGAAGCAGGCCGGCATCAGCCTGACGAAGGCGGGGTCGGCGTTCCCGAAGGGGGAGGACCCGAACGACCGCAATATTCGCCTAGCGCCGTCGATGCCGCCACTGGAGGATGTCACGCGGGCGATGGACGGCGTGGCCACGTGCGTGTTGCTCGCGGCGGTGGAGAAGCTCGGCGCATGACGGGCGACGACCTCGCCGCCTGGCTTGCCTCGGTGTTTCCGGGGATGCAGCTTTCGCTTATCGACGCCCGCGCCGCCGCCACCGCTGAACTGGACGGTTCGAACGTGGCGGTCACCGCCGGGTTCAGCGGCACCGATTTGGGCCTGGTGCTGGCTGACGATGACGCCACCAAAGTGGTGTGTGAGGTGATGGCGGTGGGGGACGTCGAGAAGCAGGTGCTTGCCGAGACCGTCGTGGACGCGACCCGCGAGCTTGAGCGCCTTGGAGTGCCGGGGCAGCCTGGCGTGCTGCTCGAGGGGCTGCTGGTGGACGCGCCGGGCACCGTGCGGCATGGGCTGCTGCGGGAGCCGGAGGTGTTCGCGCAAGGCACCCCGATGGTGCGAGAGCCGGGCCGGATTACGCTGCTTCTGGAGCTGATTGCGCTCACCGATGAGGAGTTCGGGATCGCCTCCGAGCAGGGCTATCCGGTGCTGGAGCGGCGTCTGCGCAGGCGTGGCGTGGATGTGAAAGATTGGTGCCGGGAAGAGGGCTGATCGTCTACACTTGGCGCCGTGGCTCTGTACCGGAAATATCGTCCTGCAACGTTTGGTGAGCTGGTTGGGCAAGACCAGGTGACTGTGCCGTTATCGAACGCTCTCGACAACGGGCGCATCAGCCATGCGTACCTGTTTTCGGGGCCGCGGGGGTGTGGCAAGACGTCCTCGGCGCGCATCCTGGCGCGCTCGTTGAACTGCGTTGAGGGGCCGACATCCACTCCGTGCGGCAAGTGCGCGTCCTGTGTGTCGCTGGCGCCTGGTGGCACCGGGAACCTGGACGTGATGGAGCTCGACGCCGCCTCCCACGGCGGTGTCGACGACATGCGTGAGCTGCGCGAACGTGCCATGTTCGCGCCTGCGGAGTCCCGCTACCGCGTCTTCATCATCGACGAGGCGCACATGATTTCGCCCTCCGGCAACAACGCCCTGCTCAAGATTGTGGAGGAGCCGCCAGAGCACCTCATCTTCATCTTTGCGACGACGGAGCCGGAAAAGATTCTTGGCACGATCCGTTCGCGTACCCACAATTACCCGTTCCGCCTGCTGACCCCGCAGGCGATGCGCCACCTGTTGGAAAACATTGTGGCGGAGGAGGGGGCGCACGTCGATGAGAACGTGTACCCGCTGGTCATCCGCGCTGGAGGCGGGTCGCCGCGCGACACGCTGTCGGTGTTGGACCAGCTGCTGGCGGGCGCCGGCCCGGACGGCCTGACCTACGAGATGGCGCTGCCGCTGCTCGGGGTCACGGACCTCACGCTTCTCGACGCCGCCATCGACGCCCTCGCCACCAAGGACGCCGCGGCGATGTTCCACACCATCGACAAGGTGATCGAGTCCGGCCACGAGCCGCGCCGTTTCGCCCTCGACCTGCTGGACCGGCTGCGTGACCTGCTGCTCATCGTCACCGTGCCGGATGCCTTCGGCGAAGGGCTTGTCGACGCCCCCGTCGACCGCGCCGAAATACTCCGCGCCGAAGCGCAGCAGTTCCACCCGTCGACGCTGGCGGCGCTCGCGACCGAGGTCAACGATCGGATCGGCGACCTCCGCGGCGCGACGTCCCCGCGCCTGTTGTTGGAAGTGATGATGGCGCACCTGCTCACGATGGGCGACCGCCCGGCGGTCTCCTCGGCTACCGCAGCTGCACCGGCGCCTGCTGTGCCTGCGCAGGCGGCCCAGCCTGCCCAGCCGGCCCCGTCGCAGGGTGGGGGAGCCGCGGCCGCTGCGGCTGCTGCGGCCAGGATCGCGGAGCGCCGAAAGGCGCAGAGCGCGCCAAAGCCTGAGCCCAAGCCCGAGCCTGCAGCGAAGCCTGAGCCCAAGCCCGAGCCGAAGCCTGAACCGAAGCCGGTGCCGCAGCCACCCGCGGAACCCGCAACGCCACCGAAGCCGGAACCAACCCCGGCACCGAAGCCGACACCAGAACCGGCGCCTGCACCTGCGGAGGACCTCCTCGAGCGCGTGCAGCGTGACTGGATGAAGCTGCGCCAAGCTGTGGGCAAGCGCAACCAGGTCGCCGAAATCATGCTTGCCGAGGCAAAACCGCTCTCCCTCGACAACGAAGACGGCCAGCCCACGCTGCTCATCGGACACAACACGGGTGCCCTCGCGGAGCGCCTCAACGCCGACAACAACAACGCGGACATCGTCGCGGTGTTCTCCGAAGCGCTTGGCACCAAGGTGGCCGTGCGCTGTGTGGTGGGCACGAAAGGGGCGAAGGGGGCGTCGAAAAGTGAAGCAACCCCAAAACCCGCAGCGCAGCAGCCCACTGACTGGCGGGCGATAGCGAAAGCCGCCGGGCAACGCAGCGCGCAACAGGAGCGCCGCGAGCACGAAGAAGTCCCGCCGCCGCCCGAACCATTCCACGAAGACGCCGGATGGGAACCGCCACCGCCGCCGCCCGAGCCCTACAGCCAAGAGGACGAAGAGCGCGACATGGTCGACCAGGCCGAGGCCGAGTCGGCGACCTTCGACCGTCGTGACGCCACCGAAGTTGCCATGGACCTGCTTGCCAGCGAACTTGGAGCCAAGCCCTTGTAAGCATTCAGGAACCACCGGGTACACTGGTGAGCAAATTAGACAAAATCACTGACACGAAAGGGTGTTACGCACCATGACCCAGCCAAATATGCCTCAGGACATGCAGGAACTCATCCGCCAGGCAGCCGAGGTGCAGCAGGCGCTGCAGCAGGCACAGCAGGAGCTGCTCAGCACCACCGTCACCGGCACCGCTGGCGGCGGCCTGGTCACCGTCGTCATGACCGGTGGCGCAGAGATCACCGACCTGCAGATCAAGCCGGAGGCTGTTGACGCCGACGACGTCGAGACGCTGCAGGACCTCATCCTCGCCGCATACCGCGACGCCCACAACAAGGCCGGCGAGCTGGCACAGGAGAAGATCGGCCCACTGACCGGCGGCGCAATGCCACAGGAGGCTCCTGGTGGTCAGCAGCCTGCACCTGGTGAGATTCCGTTCGGCGGCATCATCTAAACCCACCCGCTTGAACGCCTGGCACTTCGCCAGGCGTTTTGTGTTGTAAAGGACCCCCATGTTCGAAGGACCGCTCCAAGACCTTATCGACGAGCTCTCGCGCCTCCCCGGCGTCGGACCCAAGTCCGCGCAACGGATCGCCTTCCACCTCCTCCAAACCGAGCCCGAAGATATCGACCGCCTCCGCGCCGCCCTCGCCGGCGTCCGCGACGGCGTGACGTTCTGCCGCATCTGCAACAACGTCTCCCGCGAAACGGTCTGCCGCATCTGCGCCGACTCCGGCCGCAAAAAAGACCTCATCTGCGTCGTCGAAGACGCCAAAGACATCCAGGTCATCGAACGGACCGGCGAGTTCAACGGCCGCTACCACGTGCTCGGTGGGGCACTCGACCCACTCGCGAACGTGGGCCCCAAGGACCTCGCCGTCACGCCCCTGCTGAAGCGCATCGGCGGCGTCCTTCCCGACCTCGACGGCGACGACGCCCCCCAAATCACCGAAGTCATCCTCGCCACCGACCCCGACACCGAAGGCGAAGCCACCGCCTCCTACCTGGCCCGCCTGCTCAAGGACTTCCCAGATCTGACCGTCTCCCGCCTGGCCTCCGGCATGCCGCTCGGCGGCGACCTCGAGTTCGTCGACGAGCTCACCCTCTCCCGCGCGCTCTCCGGGCGGCTCACGTTGTAGGAGGTGCTGTGCACCAAATTCCCTCACTGACCCTAGGTGGCAGGCTGGTTGTGGGCCAGAACCCGAAGGAGGTCCGCACCCATGTCCCCACACGATATTCCCCCGCTGATCCCCAAGCCACCAGAGAAGGATTGGGCCGATTACAACACCAACCCCGACCCCGGCAGGACTCGTAAACGTCGGCGTGCAAGCATGCTTTCTGCACGCGATGTGCTGGCGTTGCCGACTGTCACCCTTGCACCCGGTGCCACGCTTTCCGATAGTGAGTTGGTCATGCCGGATGCTGCGGCAGTCGTGTTTATCCCCAACACTGAATGCTCATGTACGGTAAAGAAGCAAGCAACCGAAAACAATAGATAGACCGCCAGCACTACACTATTCCGAACCAAAGACCAAAAGATAAGCATTTTGAGAAAATCTAAACTTTTGGATTTTCCTACAATGCCGACTACGGCGGAATCCCTCCCACTCCTTATATATTTCTTTCTGTATACATTGAATTTGTATTTAGTAAAATGCAGACAACACCACGGATCGGCTTTTGGCTGGACAATTCCAACCAAACACCGCAGCAGACAGTAGAAACCATTCTGAACGTTAGGAAGCCGGTATGATTGTTACATATAAGGGGAAGAAAAATTTCTTTTAGATACTTGTTTTCCTAAAACTGATGTGATATAATAATTCAATTCCAGAAAAGGAGTAAAAAATATGCGGCAAGGTATTCTTAAATAAAACTATAATCAAATAGTGGGAACAAAGGATTATGATAGTCCCTTTTGTAGGGGCTTAGTTTTTTGTACCCAATTTAAGAATACTTTTGCCTTATCAATTTTGACATATCCCCAAAAACAGCACTCACAAACAGGTGTATGCTGTATATGTGTATGTCCGCAAATTATCATCCCCAGTGGTAAAAGTATTTTACTGCTGGGGATTTTTATGCCCTTCGGGGGGTTAAGCGACAAAATGTGTGTCTGCTATCGGCGTGTCGCGGGGTTAGATGTGGCCTTTTTGGATGCCGATTGAGT
>NZ_JAGPYU010000022.1:0-19493 GCF_024453945.1 Corynebacterium sp. CCUG 61414 | reverse complement strand
AAAACCATATCTGGTTGTTGGCCGAGGTCATCCCAGGAAACCAGATAGATTTATACACACAAAATGTCCCTTAAGCCAGTTGCAGCACGTTCTACCGGTACCAACCCACTCGCCGCGCGCTTCCCCAGCTCAACATAAAACGCTGCGTGGCGTTCACGTGCCGAGTAGGTTGACTCCTCAAGCTCACGCTTGACCTGCGCCGGTACGCCTGCAGCGAGTGAGAATTCAGGTATCAGTTGGCCTTCGAGCACCACTGCGCCACCGGCGATGATGCTCCCCTTGCCAATGCGAGCCCCGGACAGCACGGTCGCGTTCATGCCGATTAGGCACCCAGATTCAATATGGCACCCGTGCACCATAGCAAGGTGGCCAATGGTCACGTCGGCTTCGAGAATGGTCTTCCCGTTCTCATCAACGTGCAGCACTGATCCATCTTGCACGTTGACCCTTTCACCGATTCGAATCGCGCCAACATCACCACGAATCACCACTCCGGGCCAAATATTGGCATCCTCGGCAATTTCGACATCACCGATAATCGTGGCTTCATCGGACACGAATGCGGACGGATGAATCTTCGGGGTTTTACCTTCAAATGAGTAGATCATGTCGCCATTATGCCGAAACCCTATTGGCCCTGCAGCGGAATCTATCGCATCAGCACCAACGCTTGTGGGATCACCCGGATAGTGGCTGCTTCGATCGATCCGATAGTGTCGCCATCAACTTCGAATACTTCGGGGGCAGCGAAAGAAACGCTTATCGTGTGTCCTTTGAAATAGTCCATCTGCGGAGCTGGGATACCCTGCCACCCGCCACCGAGGAGTGCACGCAGAGTGTTAAACACGATGCGTAGGCCAATCAGCAACCATCCGATAAGTCCACGCGGAGACATCGCCACGACATCAATTTCGCCATCGTCGGGGAGCGCATCGGGGAACAGCGGGATTTTATTCACCAAGTCACCGCAGTTGCCGAAAATCATGGTGTGCAAGCGATGCCTGTTCGAGGGATGGTCGTCGACGGTTACGGTAGCCTCCACACTGTTACCACCGCCCAGCGATCGTGCGATCCCGCCGATGTATGCCAGCGGACCTATGCGTCGCTTTAATTCCTCCCTGGTACGTTCAACCATCTGCGCATCAAGGCCCACTCCAGCCATGACTGTGAACCCATAAGTCTCCTGCGAGCCGTCGCGCCGAGTGACTGTGGCTTCGCAAAGGTCCACAGCGTGCTCTTCTCCAGTAAACGCACGGCGTATCGCGCTCTCAGGATCCAATGGCAAGCCAAGGTTTCGCGCAAGTAGATTACCGGTACCAACTGGGATAATCCCCATCTTGATGCCGGTGTCTGCTAGGACGTGAGCGATGCGGCGGACAGTACCGTCACCTCCCGCGACGAGTACCACGTCCACGTCCTCGGTGAGTGCAGTCGCGAAGCCAGCAAGTGCCGTGTCCTCTTTTGTCGTGGGTACCCAGCAAATTTCGCGGCGAGGGTCAGCGTAGAGTTCGACAAAGCGCTCCAAAACCGCAGCGCGAATCTTCGTCGGGTTATACACCACCACAGCGGTGCGATGAAACAACTTTTCCGAAGTCACTTTTGCATCCCTATTCCGAAGAATTCCAGTACTGCTTCACTGGCAAAACCGATCGGCAAATTCGATGCCGGCGAAGTACCAGGCCCAAGCCATTCGTGCTTGCCGCCATCCACTTTGTAATGCACAAGCCCCGCATCACAGCCGACCCATTCAGCTTTTGCTACACCGGGCAGTGCTTCTGACCACTCTGGTTTCGGCGCCTCCTCGCCAGTGGCTTTGCAGTGGTTGCGTCGGGCTTCTCGCTCAACGTCTTGATACGCACCAGCGTAGTGCGTCTTGTGCCGGGTTCCTCCGCTGTAGTCAATGACGCTGTCAGCGGTCCCGTGAATGTCGATGCGTTTGACGGGGATCGCCGAGCACCCCTCAAGCACCGCGTCATAGACGGCGGCTGACACAGTCGCCACTGCGGTGTAATCCTGTGGTCGCTGGCAGCTCAGGAACTCCGCGAACCCTCCTCCATTTGAAAAGCCTGCGGCGAATGTACGAGCAGGTTGGGTGTGAAACTCTTGTTGTAGCTGCGCCCGCACGGCGTCAGCGAATGCCAGGTCCTGACGTGCATTCGTATTTGCATACGGTGCCGGCGCCCACGCCTTGTTCACACCTTGCAAGTACGCCACAACCGCGTCCGCGTTGTTAAAGCCCGTCGTGCGCTGCATCGACGCAGCTGTGCTCGTGTAACCGTGGAATACGAGTATGAGTGGCAAACCTTCTCGCTGCTGTGCACCCTTTGGTAGCGAGAGTATGTACTCGCGCTGCAGTCCCCCAGCCGGGATCGTCCGTGACTCGACTGATGCAGAGCTCCACGGTTCGACTTCCGCAACCGTGTCAGGCCGACTACCGTTTTCCACTGTACGCAGGGGATTCGGCAGCGCATCGGTTGCCTCCGGCTCCTCGTTGTCTCCACTACAGCCAGCCATGACTGCGCAGCCAAGCAGCACAGCGAGCAGCACCGTACGCACCGACCAGCGCCGGTTCATCGTGTTGGAAATGTTCACTCGCGGATTCTCCTGACAGTCACAGGTTGTTAGGTTAGTTGATTATGAAGCCAAGCGGAAAGCACCAACCACTGTTTCACAGCAGTGAGCACCGGCTGAATTCGTCACGCGCGTTCACAGTCGGCGCAGACACTTATGATGCGGTCAGACCGTCATATCCGGACTCAGTAGTTGAGCTACTTGCCGGTCGCGGAGTCGTCCGCACTGTCTTAGATGTTGGTTCCGGTACCGGAATTTTTGCTGCACAACTGCACGCCGCCGGGCACCGAGTTGCTTGCTGTGAACCTTCACCAGACATGGCGAATACACTGCGCGCCCGACACCCAGAGCTTCCAGTATGGCGCGCAACCGCCGAGTGCACCGCATCAGCACCCAAGCTTTTCGACGCCATCACCTTCGCCCAAGCGTGGCACTGGGTCGACCCACACCTCGCTAGCGCAGAAGCTGCCCGAATCAGCAAAGATGACGGCGAACTTCTCTTATGCTGGAACACCCTCGAGGTGGAGCATCCGTGGGTACTACGTCTGGCAAAGATTATGCACTCTGGCGATGTGCTTACCAAAGGCTTCTACCCCACTGTCTTCGAGCCTTGGCACCTCAAGCGGGAACTACGAACAACGTGGATTCAACCGATCCGGACGGATCAGCTATTCACGCTCATGGCGACCCGTTCCTATTGGCTTCGCGCAAACCAGCGCACTCGGGACAAAATGACGAACAACCTCACCTGGTACCTGCATGAGCGCCTCGGATTCGATCCTGGCCAACTTATACCACTGCCGTACAGGACCGACGCGTTCCTGTACGGCCGTAGATAATGCTACTTGCGACGCCGCGGGTTACGTTCACGCACACGAACTGCGATCCGAATCGGCGTGCCGTGGTAGCCGAACTGCTCACGGAACTTTCGCTCCAAGTAGCGGCGGTAGCTGCCGTCTAAGAACCCCGTGGTAAACAGGACGATTGTCGGTGGGCGCGTGCCAACCATGGTGGCAAACAAGACCTTCGGCAACCGGTTGTTCTTCATCGGCGGTGGGTTTGCGGCAATCGCATCGCGCAGCCAGTTGTTCAGCTGTCCCGTGGTGATTCGACGATCCCAGTTCTCAAGTGCTTCCTCCATCGCCGGCTCAAGGCGGTGCAGCCCGCGCCCAGTGTCTGCCGAGATATTGAGTTTCGTCACCCACGGGAGGTGCCCGACCATCTCATCAAACTCGCGGTCGAAGTAGTAACGACGGTCCTCGTCCATCAAGTCCCACTTGTTGAAGCAAATGACCATCGCCTTGCCTGCTTCAAGCACCATGGAGATCACTCGCTGGTCCTGCTCAGAAATCTCCTGGGAGGCGTCGATAAGCACGACGCACACCTCCGCTGCCTCGATGGTGCCTCGGGTACGAAGGCTGGCGTAGTACTCGTGCCCCTGCGCATTCTTGACTTTCTTCCGCAGCCCGGCAGTATCGATGAACTTCCACAGTTTGCCGTCGAGCTGGATCAGTTCATCAACAGGGTCAACAGTGGTACCTGCAACGTTGTCGACTACGGCGCGCTTCGATTTGGAAAGCTTGTTCAGCAAACTCGACTTGCCCACATTTGGGCGTCCAACCAGCGCAACTGCGCGTGGGCCATCTGTGATGGAGTCCTTCGCGCGCGGCTCATCCGGAAACAGTCGCAGAATCTCGTCGAGTACATCCGCGCCGCCGCGACCGTGCAATGCTGAGACTGGCCACGGGTCCCCGAGGCCGAGCGCGTACAGCTCAGCAACGTCGCCCCATTGCGACTCGGACTCAAACTTGTTCGCGACCAAAATGACTGGAACTTCGGAACGCTGCAGATTGCGAGCCATCGCCTCATCTGACATCGTGATGCCGGTGTGGGAATCGACCACAAAAACGATGACGTCTGCAGTTTCCATAGCAGCTTCCGACTGGTGCGCGATAGCCGCGTTGATGCCTTTCGCGTCCGGGTCCCAGCCACCAGTGTCTTGCACCCAGAAACGTCGCCCTCCCCAGTCAGTAATGTAACTGATCCGGTCGCGAGTCACACCAGGGTGGTCTTCGACCACGGCTTCACGACGCCCAATAAATCGATTTACCAGTGTGGACTTGCCCACGTTTGGGCGTCCAACGATGGCCACCGTCGGTAGGGCCTCTTCGATGTAGTCAGGATTGAAGATGCCGAACGCTTCCTCAAC
This sequence comes from Corynebacterium sp. CCUG 61414, assembly GCF_024453945.1. NCBI lineage: Bacteria > Bacillati > Actinomycetota > Actinomycetes > Mycobacteriales > Corynebacteriaceae > Corynebacterium > Corynebacterium sp. CCUG 61414. The sequence continues at coordinate 14,713 of NZ_JAGPYU010000022.1, read as the reverse complement.
GGCTGCCCACTCTTCCTCGGTGTACTCCTCAGCGGAGTTGAGATCTCCGAAGTCCGCCTCACCGAAATCCGCATCGTTGAAGTCAGCTTCATTGAAATCCTGTGGAAAGGAATCTCCTGTGGTCATTTGCTGCTCCTTTCAATCACGTCGACGAGGGCCGCCAGCACCTGTTCAGGAGCCATCTCAGAGGTGTCTACGATCAATGCGTCATCAGCCGGCTTCAGTGGGCTGGTCTCACGGGAGGAGTCAAGGGCATCACGACGTTCCACGTCTGCTAATACCTTCTCAAACTCTACTTTGCGGCCTGCTGCTGTGTCCTGGTCGAACCGGCGCTGTGCACGCACCTGGGCTGACGCCGTCATGTACACCTTGGCCGGTGCATCTGGCAAAACTACGGTGCCAATGTCCCTGCCCTCAACGATGGCGCGATGCGCCTCAGAGGCGAGGCGACGCTGCAGGGCCACCAAATTTTCACGGACCTCTGGGATCGCGGCAACAGCAGAAACTGCACTGGTAACTTCCGCTCCTCGGATCACGTTGGAGACGTCCCGGCCGCCCAAAATAACAGCCTTGTCATCGGGGTCGTCGGAAACCTCCATCGGCAGATCAGCAGTAGCAGCGATGACTGCACTAGTGTCTTCCGGATCCACGCCGGCGTCCAACACCGCCAACGTCGCAACTCGATACATCGCGCCCGTGTCGATGTACTTTGCGTCAAGCTTCTTGGCTAACGCTCGGCACATTGTCGACTTGCCAGTACCCGACGGCCCATCTACTGCAAGCAGCAGACCATTATCTGGCTGGTTACTCAACATCGTTTCCTCCATTTACATCCCCACCGCCTTGAACAGTGATGCCAACTCGGATGAGTTGAGTGCGCGCATCGATCCTGGCTTCATATCGCCGAGCTGCACCGTGTGCACTTTCGTTCGCACCAGACGCTGTACCGGGTAACCAGCTGCTTTCAGCATCCGACGGACAATGTGCTTGCGGCCTTCGTGTAGTTCGACGCGAACAATCGACTGGCCATTGTGCACATCGACGATCTGCACGTAGTCTGCCTTCGCCACACCATCATCGAGCTCAATACCGTCGCGCAACTGCTTAGCATCAGCGGATTTAAACTCGCCGAGTACCGTGGCCAAGTACGTTTTTCGAACTTCGTAGCGCGGGTGCATGAGGCGGTTTGCAAGCTCGCCGTCGTTGGTAAGCAGCAAGAGCCCTTCAGTGTCGGCGTCGAGACGCCCGACATGGAACAGACGCTGACCTGCAGCGACTCTCTCAGCAACGAAGTCACCAACAGAGGCGCGATCATGCTCATCTTGCATGGTTGTGTGTACTCCGCGCGGCTTATTAAACGCGAAATACTCCAAGTCCTCATTTACATTGATGCGTGCACCGTCAACTCGAATCACGTCGACGTTCGGATTCACACGGGTGCCCTGGACGGTAACGATCTTCCCGTTGACCTCAACGCGCCCCTGATCAATCATAATCTCAGAGTGCCGTCGCGACGCGACGCCTGCTTGTGCGAGCACTTTTTGCAGACGGATCCCGTCGGTGTTCTTCTTGCGCTGCTTTGTTTCTTCGTCGTCCCACCAGTTGTCATCGAGTGGGTTCGGAGCCTCATTGGCAGCCTTGGCGCGCTTGTCACGCTTGACATGTTGTTTACGTGCCGGTTTCGCATACGAAGGATAGAACGGCTCGTTCTTTCCTTGTTCCGGTATGCCATCTCGGCGAGCGGGAGGATTCATCTTGAGTCCTTTTCTCTTTGCGAGTTATACAGTTCTTCGAACGACCGCAAGTGTAGCAGCCTTTACCATGCTTCCTCGATATCGTCGATCTCAGGCAACAATGGCGCCAGGTTCGGCAGTCGCTCAAGTGAATCTATGCCCAGCAACTCAAGAAAGAGCTCGGTAGTGACGTAGCGGTGCGCGCCGGTCGACTCGTCTGGATCAACCTCGGCAATGAGCCCTCGCAGCGTCAGCGTTTTCATCACACCATCAACGTTGACGCCGCGTACTCCGGAAACCTGCGTGCGTGTCACCGGCTGGCGATATGCAACCACCGCAAGTGTCTCCATTGCCGCGCGGCTCAGCTTCGTCTGTGCACCATCAAGCAGAAATGCCTCCACGGCGTCTGCGTATTCTGGTCGCGTGTACAGTCGCCACCCCTCAGCTGTCCGCCGAACGTCGATCCCGCTGCCGCGCAGTTCGCATTCCTCGGACCAGTCCTCGAGCTGCTTCTCGACGTCTCCCAGCTCCGCCCCCAGTGCCGACGCTAATGCATCTACCGTGACTGGATTGTCCGCGACCAGCAAAATCGATTCGATACGTGCGCGAAGCTGCGAAACCATTTGGGGAGCATTCATGGTCTGGCATTCTATCGCTATTCCCAGTTGCTTGACGCAACCACAGCAGGATCAACGTTGATTCCTGTCCAGGAAACCTCCAGGCTACCGAGGGCTTCTGGCTGCTCGGTCTCCACCGCGCGAGCCTTGTACAACTCCAACAACGCCAAGAAGCGCCCCACGAGTTCCATGGAGGAACTACAGTCCTTCGTGAGCACCTCAAATGCGACCCACTGCTCCGCACCAAGGAGATGCAGCGCGCTCAGTAGCTTCCCAGCCTGCTCGGGCACCGAAACGCTGACCGCGTGCAAGTGGTCCGTCCGCACTTCCTCCGGTGGGCGGGGCCGAAACACAGCAGCGGCCAACTCCGCAAAGGAATCAAGCGTGTGCCCCAGCTGCACAGGTGGAAGCAACGCAGCAAATCGGTCTTCGATTGAGACCGCACGCGGGTATCTCCGCTTCGCGTTGCGTTGCCAGGCCACGAACTCGTCAGCGACCTGCTGATACGCACGGTACTGGAGGAGACGCGCAAAGAGCAGGTCCCGAGCCTCCAGGAGCTCAAGATCTTCAATCTCTGTGTCTCCGTCGCGCGGAAGTAACCGCGCAGTCTTCAAATCCAGCAGTGTGGAAGCCACAAGAAGAAATTCAGTGACTTCGTCAAGTTGCGCTGCTGCACCCAGCGCACGCGTGTATGCAATAAACTCGTCGGTCACCTCAGCTAGTGCAACTTCGGTCACGTCCAGCTTCTTGGAGTGGATGAGGTGCAGGAGCAGATCAAACGGCCCCTCAAAGTTCTGGAGGGCCAACGTAAAACCGGTGATCTCGGGCTGGACTCCCTCGGTGGCGTCCTCAGACACGGTGCAACAAACTACTTATCAATGCGCTCGAGCAGCTCAAGCGCCAACTGCCGGTACTGCTCTGCGCCTTGGGAGTGCGGCGCCCAAGTAATGATCGGTTCACCGGCAACCGAGGTCTCCGGGAATCGAACCGTTCGGGTAATCACCGTGTCAAAAACTCGCTCGCCGAATACCTCAACGACTCGATCCATCACTTCTCGCGCGTGTGTAGTGCGTCGGTCAAACATCGTGACCAGGATGCCTACGATGTCAAGGTCGAAATTGATGCGGTCTCGCACCTTTTCCACTGTGTCAGTCAACAACGCAAGACCACGGAGCGAAAAGTACTCGCACTCCATCGGAATCATCACGCCCGCCGAACACGCCAGCGCATTGACGGTCAACAGGCCGAGCGAAGGGCCACAGTCGATGATGATGATGTCGTACTCGTTGCGCACAGGGCGGAGCGCACGGGCCAATGTGTGTTCACGGCCGACTTCATTGACCAGTTGAATCTCCGCAGCAGAAAGGTCAATGTTCGCGGGGACAAGGTCCAGCCCCGGCAAATTCGAGTGCCGAATGGCCGCGTGGATCGACGCAGTGTTGTCAAAAAGCAAGTCATACACGGTGACTTGCTCTTCATCATGGGACACTCCAAGACCGGCTGAGAGCGCACCCTGCGGGTCGAGGTCAACAAGCAGCACCTTGCGCCCTTGCTCTGCGAGACATGCACCCAGGTTGATTGTCGACGTCGTTTTGCCGACGCCACCCTTCTGATTCACCATCGATAGGATGGTCGCCGGGCCGTGGTGCTCGAGCGGTTCAGGCTGAGGGAACTCGCGGAATGGACGTCCCGTGAGAAACTTCTTTTCTTCAGCAGCGTCAAACAATGCGTTGCCTGCCATTGTCATCCCTTCCGTCCAATGCGCGTCACGTGTAAGCCCTTGACGCAATTATCTTACAATGCCATACCTAGTTATGTGCCTGTCGCCTCTTTCGAATCAGGAACACGATGAGCAGCAAGGCCACCAGTGCCGCAATTCCTGCGATGCCCAGGGCAAGAAGGCCGTCATTCGCCCTCGATTCGTCAAGTGTTTCCGCTTGACTGTCGCCTCCCTGGGTATTTCCATCCTTTAGTGCAGCAGTCGGAGCGTTCTTTGACGTTATCACCGCGATGAACTCCGCCGCCGATCCATCCCGGACAACCTCCATGATGAAGGGGTTATCCGGCGTCTGTCCCTCCGGGTACGTTAATGTCAGCGTGCGCGACGCTACGTCCACGTCACGCTTCACGCCTTCAATGATATTGCCGTCCACGTCTACATAACGAAGTGTGGCGCCTTCCCTATCGGTCTTAGCGTACTTCATCAGCTGTCCGGCCTTACTCAGAGGCACCTTCACCACAATGCTGTTGTCCTCGATGACGCCCTCGAACTCCAAGCGCTTCGCGTTCGTGGTATCCACCTCCTTGGCTGGGACACGGTGGGCCTGTGGCGCAGCGGGCGCGTCGTGCACACGTTGATCTGAGTCTGAACCAGTCTCGGATCCGTGTCCTTCCCTGTTTGAGTCATCAACGCTATCGCCATGTGGCTTGCCAGCACCATCATCGTTTCCAGGCTCCGCAGCGCTCTCAGGTGGAGCATCAACGGTCTCACCACTGCCCACTGCGACGAGATTCACGGTCGCCGAGTATCCCCCAGCGGAGACCGGAACGCTCACCGTTGCACCTGGAGTATCAGGAGCAGTCACGGACACAGAAGTGCCAGATGATACAACGGTCCAGCCACCCGAACTGTAATTGAGATTCAGCGGAACACCGGTGTCGACAGTCGTAGTCTGCCCGGCCTGCACGTGGATCTCGGAGGGGATGGCCTGCTGGATCGCGGCAGGATCAAGCCCCTCCGGCAACTGCGCATACGCGTTCATATCAGCTCCCGAGGTGCTCAGCCCGAGAGCGCATGTAGCAGCAGCGACAGTTGCGAGAACGTGGGGTCGTCGAAAAGCCATGTGGCAAGAATCCTTCCAGTCGTGCATCAGAACATGTCAACCCTACATACCTATGCACGAGGGTGCGTAGCGTGCCAGACTTCCCGAAGGCTTTCCGCAGTAACGTGTGTGTAAATTTGGGTAGTCGTCACAGATGCGTGCCCAAGCAGTTCTTGCACTACTCGTACATCGGCGCCGCCGTCGAGCATGTGTGTTGCAAAAGAATGCCGCAACGTGTGAGGAGAAACATGCTTGGTGATCCCGGCTCGCTCAGCGGCCCGTCTGATGACCGTCCAAGCACTTTGCCGAGACAAGCTGCCGCCGCGTGCGTTCAGAAATAGCGAATGAGAGCGCCCTTTGGCCAGCGCTGGGCGTCCGCGCACCAGATATTTTTCGACGGCCTCCTTCGCCATCGACCCCACCGGCACGATGCGCTGCTTATTGCCTTTGCCTGTCAATGTCAGCACCGCGTGCTGTTCGCCTTCGAGTGCCATGAAGTCATCGACGTAGAGCGCCAGTACTTCCGACACACGCGCCCCCGTGGCGTAGAGCAACTCCAGTAACGCTTTGTCTCGTAACCCAATCGGCTCCTCCGTGGGGCACGAGTCCAGCATCTTGCCGACCTCTTCGATACTTAGCGTATCGGGCAGCTTCTTACCAGGCGAAGGTGGAGCTACTTGGGCTGATTCATCACCTGCAAGTACGCCCTCAAGCACCCCAAACTTGTGTAGTCCGCGGGCAACCACAAGTGCGCGCGCAGCCGAAGATGCCGCCAACGGCGCAGCCCCATCAACTCCACGCCGTAGGTCCGCCAGGTACGCCTCGATGTCTGCAGCGGTCACCTCAGACAAGTTAGCTTTGCCGTTGGCATGCAGCCACGAGGCATACCGTCTAAGGTCCCGACGATAGTTGCTCAATGTGTTTGCTGAAAGACCTCGTTCAACTGCAAGGTGCTCGAGCCAACGCCTAACAAGCTCATTGACGTCCAACTAGATCCTCTTCATATCGGGCGTGACGCCTTGCGCTGTGCGTCGCTCTGCTAGCGATCTTGGCCGCAGGTCAAAGGGCTCGGTTACATCACGCGGCTCTACCTCGCCTTCTAGCACTCGCGCCGCTGCCATCACTCCGGCAATCGCAATCGAGTTCACGATGTCACCGCGAAACACCATCGATTGCGCCTCTTCAATTGGCACCCATTCCAGCACCATATCGGCTTCTTCGAACTCGGCTTCACCACGAGGGGCCTCACGGAGATCCGAAGCCAGGTACACACGCACCGCTTCTTCTGCGAACCCCGGGGACGTCACCAGATCCAGCAACAATGCCCACTTCTCAGCAGCCAAACCAGCTTCCTCGGCCAACTCACGCTGGGCGCACACAAGCGCGTCTTCCTCGCTGACGTCGAGAAGGCCAGCAGGAAGTTCCCACAACCGGCGCCGAACGCTGTGCCGGTACTGGCGGACCATCGCAATCCTTCGTTTGGAATCGACGGCCACCACTGCAACCGCACCGAAGTGCTCTACGATCTCGCGTGCCGCGGAAGCGCCCCCCGGCATCGAAACAATATCTTTGCGCACCGCGATAATCGGTGCATCCAGCAGCAGCTCCGACTGTTGAACTTCAAACTCGTGCATCATTCGACCGCCAATTCTTCCGCAAGCGAAAGCACCGCCGACACCCTGCCTGCTTCTGTATCAACAAACCCACCGTCTTCATCTGGCGCCGCATACACTGCCGCAGCTAAGTCATTGAGCTCCGCGGTCATGTCTGTCAACAGTTGTGTCCCGAAAGAACGCTCCCCGCCGGTATCACCGGCGCCGATCACAACAATCGCATCAGCAGGCGCTGAAACATCTGTGTCGTCTATGAAACCGCCTCCATGCAGCGCCTCTATAACGAAATTACGATCAGATTCCGGAGCCACCGGTTCACCAGTCGCTGGATCCTTGAGCAGAACGCTCCCCAGCGACTGGCCAGCATGTGTGCCAGGCGCGCGTCGATCAACGGAAAGCTGCGCTCCTGCCGGCAGGGTGTTCGCGATGATCGTACTCAATGCATCAGCCGACTCCTGCTGGGTAAACTTCTCGCCCAACGTAATCTGGCCCGCTTCTGATGCCCCTGCGGTGCGAAGCAGCCACGTTACAGCATCGACATCTTCCGCTGACGCATCGTGTGTGCGAAGCACCATCACTGACTTACCATCCAGCGTGTTCGCAACAAGCTCGGCCGAATGCTGAGCTATCACTGCATCGGAAAACTCAAATTTTGTCCCCTGCGAGGCGTCAGCCGACTGTTGCGACTCGCCTAACTGCGACGACGTTGAAAAATCAAGCGTGCCCATTGCTGGCGCAATCACCAGCATTCCTGCTGCGACACCAAGTGCAATGCCCCAGCCCAGACCTGCTGCAACATAACCTGCCGAACTACTTCCTGAAGACATCAAAACCACCTACTCCCTATTAGCTCCACAGACTCTGCAGCTGTGTAACTATCGTGTTCCACGTATCCACCAGGTTCGTGCTAAACGGCCCACTCCCGCCAAGCCCGACGATGAGTACAATCGTCGCCGCAGCAACAAGCAATCCCAAAATTGCCCACGCCCAGGCGACTCCCCGACCAGTCGTCAGATTGTACAAATCAGCTATCACTGTGGAATCCACCAGTTTTTGGCCCGCTTTCAAACGAGTGAGCAGTGCTGCCGGCGAGCTTTCGTCTGATTCGGTAAAGATACGGTCCAGGTTCACGGGCTGCTCAACCATCACGATCATTTCTGCATCGTGGAACACGCTCAGTAACACCGCCAGGTCTGTTGCAGATTCGGTCGCGGCGGGAAACGTCATCGCACCTACTCCAAGATCCTGGATGCGCTCCAGACCAGGCGCGTAGCCGTCGGGGTCCGCTGGCAAAATCACCCGCGCGTCGCTTCGCAAATTTTCTTCAGCCACGTCGCCCGGGTCGCCCACGATGAAGTCGGGAGCGTAGCCCATCTCCGCCAAGGTGTTCGTCGCCTTGCCTACACCAATCAGCACAGGTGTGAACTCACGGATAAAATTGCGCAACGATTCTATGCGCTCTCGAAGATCTGGGCACGGGCTCGCGATAATAACTTTTCGGTCCGCAATCACGTCACCTAACTCAGGCGCGCCAACACCATCGATAAGCAGCGGCGATTCGGAGTGAATAAATTCAATCGTGTTTCCGAAGTACGCCTCCATGTGATCTACGAGGTGACGCTGTGCTTCAATAAACGTCGCGTCAACATCAGCGCGCACCACTGGTGAAGCAGAACCGACTTCCTTGCGCCCAACCTTGATCTCACCCGAAGCCGTTACGGATGTCTTCTTGCCATCGCGTATCGACGCCCGCATCTCCGCACCGGCAGCTTCAAACAGTGGAATGCCGGCGTCGAGAAGCAAGTGCGGGCCGTAATTAGGCACAGCCCCAGTGCTAAATCGTGCAATATTGACAACCGCCGCCGGTGCCGCGTTGATCAACATCTCAGCTTCCCTACGGCTGATATCTGGAGCATCAACGAAGGCAATATCCCCAGAACGAAGACGGCCGCGCCCCTTGCCTTGCGGCGTGCAATCACGCAGCGGTCCCTGCAACGGCGCGCTAGTCGATTCAGAAGTTGCAGAAGTTTCAGTCATATGTTGAATTCTGCCTGCATCGCACGCCAAGTACTGCTAGGCGCGCGGGCTATCGACGAAACTCTTTTGTTTCGCGCTGTGCCTGCTCCAGTAGCTCCGCCGCGTGCGCCTTTCCTGTTTCCGAGTTCGCCATCCCAGCCATCATGCGAGCTAGTTCCTCCACGCGCTCGGCATCGTCAAGCACAAGCACTCCTGATGTCACGGTTTCATCGCCAACGTTCTTCGCAACGTGTAAGTGTCTGTCCGCGTAAGCCGCAACCTGTGGCAGGTGCGTCACCACAATTACCTGATTGTTTACTGCGAGCCGTGCAAGGCGACGCCCTATCTCCACCGCGGCCTGACCACCGACACCAGCATCAACCTCATCAAAGACGAATGTCGCGCCGTGCGTTGACCCGGCAAGGATCACTTCAATCGCGAGCATGACGCGTGAAAGCTCACCTCCTGACGCGCTGGTTGCCAATGGCTTTGGCTCTGACGCAGCGTTAGGCGACAGACAAATCTCGACAGCATCAGCGCCATCACGGCCGTAGTCTGCCCCCTCAACGCGGACGCTCAGCACAGCCTTAGGCATCGCCAGCCCATGCAACTCCTGTGTCACCGCCTCAGAGAACCGTCGTGCAGCATCGCGACGAATGCCCGTCAACTCCTCAGCGTGCTGCTTCATCTCGGTCGCAGCGTCATCAACCCGCAGTTGAAGCTCCGCGAGGGCCTCATCCGACGTATCAATTGACGCCAACCGTTGCTGCGCCTCGTCCCTCCAACGCAGCACACCATCAATGTCCGACGCGTACTTTCGGGTCAGCACTTTTAACGACTGTTGCCTCTGAAGCATGTTCTCGAGCGCATGCGGATCCGCATCCAACGAAAACAAATACGTTCCAAGTTCCGAAGAAACATCCGAAAGCACAGTGGCGGCTTCTTCTAGTCGACGCCCCAGCTCCTGCAGCTGCGTATCAGTGGATGCACCAAGTGCACTCGCAGCCTGCCCTACCAAATCTGAAGCGGCGGACGCCTCGTCATACTCACCAACCGCCTCAGCGCCATCGATTGCAACCATCGCCTCTTGAACCGCGGAGCGCAATCCATCAACATCTTGCAGGCGCTGAATCGCAGAGACGAGCTCAGCGTCTTCACCTGGCTCGGGTGCGACCTCGTCGATCTCGTTGACAGCAAACAGGAGACGGTCCTGTTCCATCGCTAATTCTCGACGCCGCTTTGTCCGCTCCTCTAAATCTCTCTTCGCAACGCGCCAGCGCTTCCACGCTTCCTGATACGCACGGAGAACCTTTGAAGCAGCAGGATCGAAGCGGTCCAACGCATGCAGTTGCTGTTCTGGCGACATCAAACGTAGCTGATCGTTCTGGCCATGAATCGTAAGCAGGTGCGAGGAGACTTCGTTGAGTGTCGCAGCCGGTACCGCTCGGCCACCAAAGTGCGCCTTCGACCTGCCTGTCGCTTTTACGGAACGAACTACGACGTACTCACCATTTTCATCGAGGACCGCACCAGCGTTCTCCGCGATCTTCGCAATAGCCTCGCGACTGTCCTCGTGGATTCCTGTTACCGCAAACGCACCCTCCACCACCGCTTCCGGCGCTCCCGTCCGAACACGAGAAGCATCAGCACGACCACCAGTCAACAGCCGCAAACCCGTGACCACCATCGTCTTACCGGCGCCAGTTTCACCCGTAAGGACTGTCAAACCTTCCGAGAGCTCCGCGCTAGCGTGAGGGATTACACCAAGGTTCCTGATAGCAATTTCCGACAGCACGCCGATCTACCTCTCTTTGTCTGGGCCACGCCACCCAGATACCGGAAGCTGAAACTTCTCCACTAGGCGGTCGGTAAACGGACGCTCATCAAGCCGAACCCAGCGCACCGGGCGGCGACCACGCGTCACTTCGACCCGTGCACCTGGCGGCATCATAATCCTTCGAACCCCATCCATCACGACAACAGCGGAGCTGGTCGTCGAAAAGGACTCAACCGCTACCGTCGACAACGGTGAAACAACCATTGGCTTCGCGAAGAGGGCGTGCGCATTATTCGGAACCACCAAGATGGCATCGAGCTCAGGCCACATCACCGGACCACCGGCCGAAAAAGCATACGCGGTTGATCCAGTAGGCGTAGATACCAGCACACCATCACAACCGAACGAAGATACCGGCCTGTAATCGATCTCCAGAAACGCATCAAGCACTCTTGTACGATCCGAGTTCTCAATGCTGCATTCATTCAGCGCCCAACTTTCGCCAAGCACTTCACCCGTCGCATCCAAAACCCGCACGTCAAGTGTCATGCGGTCTTCAACCCGATATGAGCGCGCTATCACCGAGGACAGCACATCTTCCAGGCTTTCCGCTTCGGACTCTGCCAAGAATCCCACATGGCCGAGATTCACCCCGAGCACTGGAATGTCCTGAAGGTGCGCAAAGTTTGCTGCGCGTAAAAACGTTCCATCGCCTCCAAGCACAAATACAAGCTCGCAGCCTCGGCCAGCCTCGGCCCCTGGGCTTACGTGCTCGAGCTTCTGCAATACTGGATCCTCTTCAGCGGGACTTGATTCCCCCGCAGAAAGCAACTGCACCTCAATGCCAGCCTGCTGCAGCATCCGGGCAGAATTCGCCGCAGCCTCAATATTGTCGGGCCTGTAAAAATGGGGCACCAACAAAATGCGTCGCCGATCATCTACAGACATTTCTACGCTGGCCCTTCCTGCACCGCCTGTGCTGCCATCTCTTCGACGGCCTCGACAGATTGTTCCTGCGCATTTGCTGTCTTACGCAGCCACAGAAAGTATTCTACGTTACCACTCGGACCTGGCAACGGAGATGCAACCATTGATTTCACCTCAAGCCCCAGCGACTGTGCGAACAATGCGACATCTACCACTGCTTCTCGACGCAGCTCTGCCGAACGAACGACACCCCCGTGACCAACGCGGTCTTTACCAACCTCAAACTGTGGTTTCACCATCGGCAGGAGGTCCGCCTCGTCCTCAAGCGCTGCTACCAGCGCAGGAAGCACAAGCTTCAAAGAGATAAACGATAAATCACCCACCATGCAATTGGCCGACTCGCTCAGCATGTCGGCAGTCAACGACCGTATATTCACACGGTCCATCACCGTCACACGCGGATCGTTTTGCAGCCGCCAAAGTAATTGCCCGTAACCGACATCTACCGCAAAGACCCGGCGGACACCTCTTCGTAGCAAAACGTCAGTGAATCCCCCCGTTGACGCTCCCGCGTCAATCACCGTCCTATCCTTGACCGTAAACCCAAGCTTTTCGAAGTGCTCTAGTGCCCCCAGAAGTTTGTGCGCGCCACGGGAAGCCCAGTCATCGGTGTTATCAACATCGACCTTGATGGAAACATCGGGTTCGACAACTGTAGCTGGCTTTTTTGCAGGAAACCCTCCGACCTCAACGCGTCCTTCAAGAATCCATGTCCGGGCCTGCTCCCGTGAACGAGCGATCTTTCGTCGAACAAGTTCTGCGTCAAGGCGTCGCCGACCAGGTGCCACCCGTACTCCTCTCCTACGGCGATGCTCAGTCTTTTAGCGCTTCTGCTAAAACGTCATGAGCCTCAGCCAACTGTTCAAGTTCATCCCTTATCGTAGACGGCACCCGCGCCAGCACACTATCTACCTTCGAACGCAATTCTTCCGGTGAAATGCCGGCTCGCCTCGGATCGTGGGGTTTCGGGGCGTGCCCTACCACCACGACTCCACAGCCTTCTGCGCCCACTGCGATACCGGCTCAACCACTCGTACTTCGGCCTCTGCAGACCACGCAACAGCCAGAGCCGTTCGCAAGGCCTCCGTAGGCGAAGAAGATGCAGCACCACCGTTAAGCAGGAGCGTATCTCCTTGCAGCTTCGCCACGAAACCGCCCTGTGCTCCCGGCCGCAAGCTCTCCGCATCTGCCAAGAGGCTACGCAAGTCATCACCAATATATGTCGGGCGCTCCACCGGCTTAGCCGCCAACAAAGCATAAGGACCAGACACACCTGTAAGTACCTGCAACGTATCCATCCCCGCACGATTTCCACCGGCAATATCGGTATCTAAACGGTCACCGACCGCCAACGCTCGCGTAGCACCCGACAGCTTCACAGCCTGATGGAACATAGCCGGTTCTGGCTTTCCGGCTGCCTCTGGGACAACGCCGGTTGCCGACGTCACCGCCGCCACCATCGAGCCATTACCGACCATAAGCCCCCGCTCCATCGGCAAGGAAGTATCAAGGTTTGAAGCCAAGTAGACCGCCCCGTTGCGAATCGCCAACGCTGCTTCAGACAGCTCACGCCACCCAGTTTCCGGGCAGTGCCCTTGTAGCACCGCAACTGGTGCGTCGTCAGCACTAGAGACTACGCGATAACCGGCCCCAGAAACCAAGTCTTTGAACGACTGCGCACCAAGAACAAGGATGGGATCATCCTCTTTCAACAGGGGTCGCGCTAGCTCCAAAGCTGCCTCTGCTGAGGTAATAATCTCCTCACTCGAGCACTCTAGCCCAATATCACCAAGCATTTCGGCGACGAGGGCCGAAGGCCGGGATGCATTATTCGTGATGTAGAAAGGTGTCACACCACATTCGATGATGCTGGAAACCGCATTGTCTAACGCGCGGCCGCCCTCCCAAACCGTGCCGTCTAAGTCAAAGAGCAACACGTCATATTGATGAGCAAGAGAACCCAAAGCCACTACTCCGTCTCTTCCAAACGCTGCTTCGCATCCGTCAACATCTCCGGATCCAACTCAATAACATGCTTGAACCAGTCAGCAGCTTCAGCCTTTCGGCCAGCAGCCAGCAATGCGTCGGCGTAGGCGTAAGACAAACGCATTGCAGAGACGTCCCGCTCGTCCTTGTTCGGACGTACACGTTCCAAAGTCGCAATCGCAGAATCAACCTGGCCCAGATCGCGACGCGCACCAGAAAGAACGATGGCAAGCTCAATACGTCCCTCACGATCGAGGTCTCGCGCCTCAGGACTCCGACCAAGCTCCAACGCCTTCTCGGGACGACCAAGTCCGCGTTCAGCATCAGCCATCACAGCCAAAAGCCCAGGGCCGCCACTCATGCGCCGGGCAGCTCGCAGCTCAGAAAGTGCCTCTTTCCACTCACCTGCGTGGTAAGCGATTACACCATTCGTTTCACGAACAACCCCAACACGTCCGGCACGATTCTTTGCTGCCCTAGCATGACGCAAGGCAAGCGCCGGGTCGTCGTCGAGCAGATCTGCAGCCATAATCATGTGCTTCGCGACGCGAGTTGCGTTGTCATGTGACAACACCTTCAAATCTTGCAGCACGGACGGGTCGAGAACACTGATGTCAAGATCGGAAGGCAGGTCGGGTTCAGAAAGCTTTTGAGCCATCCTATCCTCGCGGTAGCCCTGCCGACGAGGCTGCGAGCGATTGTGACGATTGTTGAATTTGCGTTCTTCATCGCCGCCAGGACGAGCGTTTCTGCTCCTACCACGGCCGTCACCGCTGCGATCATTGCGACGATCCCTACTGTCGTCGCGCCGACCTTTCCGGCCCCCATTGCCTGGCCGCCCGTTCCGCCCCTTGGAGGAAGAAGAACCGTGGTTGCGACGTGGTCTCTCGTTAGAGCGATCGGACATGAAACACCTTTCTATTGGAACAAGTCATTATAAACAGGAATGTCCGAAAATAAGAACTTATTGTGCACCTGTTGAAACAAATTCCCAATCATCCGGCCAGTCAGAGTTGCACCTCTGAGTCTACAAACAAGGAGCGCTGGCGTCATCAGACTTCGTAAAGACGGCCCTCGTTGTTTGTTGTGGGTGCACAAAAAAGAGTGTGGTGGGTACCACCACCCCCACAACGGGAACAGTGACACCCACCACACACAGGAA
>NZ_JAGPYU010000021.1:0-26694 GCF_024453945.1 Corynebacterium sp. CCUG 61414 | reverse complement strand
CGAGCACTGTCCCGCCGTAGGCCCAGGCAGGACCTGGAATCCATATCCAAAAAAGCACACATTTTGTCGCTTAACCCAGATTTGGCCGGCCCAGGAACTCCTTGACCACGGTCATCATGTCCGACTTCTTCATGTCCGGCAGGTAACAGTGAATGACTGCTAGCGAGATATTGGCGAGTGACATTTCGTCTTCGTACAGCAGGTACCAGCCTTGGTGTGTCGGGTGGAATTTGTGCTTCGAGGCAGCGAGTGAGCGGAAGCCGTAGAGTGGCTCGATCGTCGCACCGGCCTTATCCAGGATGATTTCTACGAGTGATTCCGGCGCATCCGTTCGAGCCAGCGGCGCTCCGGAGAGGGAGACCCATCCAAGTCCTTGCTCGGCAGCGATGCGGGCGCTTTCCGCGAGAAGGAATTCGATGGCTGGCCGGAACCCGTTCGCGTCGCGGCGCATGAAGTCAAGGGTGTAGCCGACGAGGGCGCCGCCCTCGTAGACGGGCAGCCAGCTCGTCACTGCGTGCAGGCTGCCGTCGTCGCCCACTGCGAGGAGGAGTTTGGTGTCCGGGTCGCGGAGCTCGTCGAGCCCTCCCAAGGTGAAGCCCATTTCTGGAAGCGCTTTATCCGCGACCCATTGTTCTGAGAGCGCGACGATGCGCTCACGCATTTCCACTGGGCTTTCGGCCCAGCTAGTCCACACGGCGCGCACTCCCTCTTTTGCTGCGCGGTTGCGCGCGGTTCGGATGTTTTGAAATTTCTTGCCTTTGAACTCGATGTTATCCGTCAACAACATGGATTCTTCGGCGACGTGGATGCGTCGGAAGTCGGGGCGAGCAAAGGTGCCGGGCACTGAATACCACGCGACTCTCCAGCCTTGACTTGCGGCGAACTCTTCAAACGCACTGGCAACGGCTTCTTCTGTCATCGTGCCTCGGTGCACGGGACTTCCGACCGTGACAGCGACGTTGTAGGAGACGCGGTACGCGACGACGCCTTCTCCGTCGCCGGAGTCCGTCCCGCAGAAAAAGTAGCGGTTTCTTTCCCACAGCCCCATCCACGCGAGGTGGTCACCGGACCCATGGACCAGAATCTCCCGGGCTCGCTGGCGGTCCTGCGCGTGTGCTTCGGACGGCGGCGCGGACAGCACCTCAAACAGTGCAATCAGCGCGGTAATCCAGAATATGATTCCCACCCATTCGTAGAAGATCCACGCCACGGAGCTGATGGGGAACGCATGCGTTGGAGCCAGCACAGCTACCACGGGTGGGAGGTACCTGTTCGGCAGCTCAGCAAGCAGCGCGCTTATCGACGCTCCTCCGAGGATGCCGTCTCGCACAACCCAGGCTCCGCAGGTCCACAGTGCTGCGGTTGCTAACCACGTCCCTCCTATGATCGCCGCGCCACGGTACCAGTTGGACGGAACCGTGAACCGGCGGCGAGTGGCAATGAGGACTGCAATGGTGACCAGCCACGGGAGAACTACCAGTATTGTGTTCACAGCGGTAGAGCCGTCTGCTCCCCCACCGATTGTTTGCCAGCAGATAACCGCAATGGATCCAACGCTGACGAGGACGGCTGCCCACCATGCCAGTTTCCTGCCATGCACGAGCCCCAGTGCAAGGATGGCTGACAAAACGATAGGCAAGGCGTTCATCAGCAAGGGTCCGAGACCATGCTGACTGTTTACCGCCATCGCTTCCGCGCAAGCGACGGATGTAGCGTCAGCGCACCGCTGGGCTACTAGATGCCCTGCGACTGTCGGCTCCCACATCAGCTTGCTCACCCCTGCGAAAGGGCCTTGCGCGGCGGGGTTGATCGCCGTGATTACTGGCCCGATTGCAACACTGAGAAACAGGGCAGCCACCAGGACCCGTGCTTCCCGCAGCGACATTCTGCGTGGCGTACCTGTGTCCGTGACAAGGACGCCAGCGACGGCTCCTGCGACAATGGCGACAAGTGCAACGACGCCTGAGAGTGAACCGTCGTAGAGCACAAGGGTCGTCATCATCGCAAGCATCACGAAGCGGAGGCGGCGTCGCCACAGCACGCCCATGAAGGCAGTGGCGAATGCGGCGGGCCCGAAGATCCACGCGACCGGAGACACAAAGGTCTCGTTGGCAAGGTCTGGGCCCCACAGGTTAAAGCCTGCCCGTTCAACGGCGCTGCCAACGATGAAACCTATGGGCAGCGCTACAAATTCGGAAGCCGTCGCCACAACCGCGAAGCGAGCAGAGCCAAGGCATGCCTCGGCCGGCACTGCGAATAGCAGCGCTGCGACAGTGGCCAGGATGAGCCCGACGAGGTTACCTGCGGTCAGCCCTGCGGTGACCCGGTGCCAAAGTTCGGGATCAACGGGAAGGCGCAATCCGAAAGCCTCCCGCGGGGCCGCACCCGACAATACGCAGGCGAAATACGTGGCCCACGCAATACTCAAGAGGCCGAGCGTGACTGGAACTTTCCTCAAACAGGTGCTGATCAAGTGTTTCATTGAATTCCTCCGCGTTGAGCAACGAAGTCAATGTCTTGGCGCAACGCCACTCGCCACACTTCGAAGCTGTGCCCACCTGGCAGCGAGCGAAATGTGGTGCTCATCTCGGCTTTCTGCGCGAGCTCGTTTTGGTGCGGAAGCGCTGCCATAGCCTCTTGGTCACGCTTGCCGGCGGCAAACCTTCCAGCGATTCCCTTGTAGGTCGCAGTCCCGATTGCCTCCTGAAGGAGCGTTTCCGGGTTCACCGCTTGGAACGCTGCCTCGTCGCCGCCGAACAGCACGTCGACGGTTCGTTGGTGCCCGCCTAGGTTCGGTTCAGCCTCACCCGAGTAATCAAGGAACGTCCCGTAGGCCGTGGGATCGTTGGTAATCACTTGGAGTGCGCACGTGCCGCCGTAGCTTAACCCACCGATTGCCCACGTGCGTTGGTCTTCTTTCACACGGAAATTGTCCTTGACCAGCTGTGGAATTTGCTGGGCCAGGTAGGTTTGGATTTGTAGATCCGGGCCGTCCACGCACCCGGGATTCCCCGTGGTTGTTCCTGTGCCGTCCGCGCTGACGACAATGGGGGCTACGCCGTCGTGTGCAACTTGGTAGTCGTCGAGCGTCTGTTGCGCCCCGCCTTCGTCAAACCACCGGATTGGGCTGCCGGGGCTTCCCGCGAGCAGCACGAGGACCGGTAGGTGCTCGCCATGCCAGTAGGCGGGCGGAACGTACACAATTGCATCGCGCAGCGGTGGGGCAGGCAGGGTCACTAGGGCGCCCACTTCCCTGCCGTCGAGGGTCGGGGCGGTCGTCGTTTCGCGGAACTGATCCAAATTCATGGACACGGTGACCGGGACCGGGCGGAAGGACCCGAGGGTCGGGTACTGCTCATAAACAAGGTTGACCGCGAGGTACGCCAGCATCAAAGGAATCACTGCGAGCGGGGCGAGGCGCCACCGCCACCGCGGCGCCAAGAAGATGGTCGCCACCACGAACACGGCAGCTGCACAGCTGGCGTAGATGTGCCACGGAATTGCATCCGGGAACGGCTTCGGCCACACCGCGAGCAACAGGTACGCCGCTACGAGCAGCGCTGCCGCGATTGCGAGTGCAATGCGCCGGTGCTGACGGCCGTACCACAACGCGACAACCACGGAAGCAGCTAAGGAGAGGTAGATCGCCCAGGTCGCGCCTGTGCTGACCACGGATAACGAACGGATTGCATCCACGGCGAGTAGTTTAAGACGCTATGGCGTTGCTTTCCTACGTGCCACGGATACTTCCATCCCCTTCAACAGCGAACTCCCAGACAACAGGCCGCATCGTTGTGGCCCTCCATGGCACTGGTTCCTCCCCTTTTGTCTTCCGCCGCCTTGCACACGCACTGGAAAAACATGGGATTGGGTTGATTGCGCCTGGCTACGGCCATCGGGCAACGGCAGGTATCGACGCCTCGTCCAAAGAGATTGCGGCGTTCCTCGACAGCCTGGCTGCGCAGCAGGTCGATGTTGTGGGGCACTCGTATGGCGCGCTGATCGGGCTGAGGGCTGTTCAGTTGCGCGAAATCGCCGCGCGCTGCGGCACGATCGTGGGCCTCGGAGCCTCGTGGCGTGGCACGCACGGCATTGCGCGTCTGTTTCCGCCTGGACTTGTTCGGGCAGTGGCTGGCGACGCGTTCGTCGAATTGGAGCATTTCCGGGAGGAGCCAGTGGCCCCTTCCGGTACCGAAATCGTCTCTATCGTTTCGGATACTGACCGCATTGTTCCAGCGTGGTCGTCACGGTGGGGCGATGTGATCGAGGTACCTGGTGTACCGCATGCGGCGCTCCCTTTGCGGACGAATGAGATCCTGGCGGCGCTCAGGGTAGTCCCTTCCGACCACAGCTGAGCAGCAACAACCCTACATTGTTGATACGTCACCAATAATCACCTACACTCGCACCTACAATCATTTTTGATGATACGTCAACGAAAGTAGGAATCATGTCTCAGCTCACCGGTACATACAAGCTCGACCCGGCACACTCCTCCATCGGCTTCACCGTCCGCCACGCGATGGTGACGAAGGTCCGCGGCGAGTTTACCGACCACGACGCCACCATCACGCTCACCGACGATCTGGCAGCAAGCACGGCACAGGGCACCGTCCGAACCGCGAGCGTCGATACCCGAAACGAGGACCGCGACGCACACGTGCGCGGCGAGGACTTCTTCGATGTGGAGAAGCACCCGGAAATGACGTTCACCTCCACGGCATTCAACGTAGATAATGCCGGCAACGGCACCGTCACGGGCGACCTCACCATCAAGGGCACCACGAAACCAGTCACGTTCGAGGTTGAGACCTTCGGCGTCGAGGAGGACCCGTTCGGCAACACGCGCATCGGGTTCGAGGCCAGCACGTCAATTAACCGCACCGATTTCGGCATCGATTTCCAGGCCCCGCTCAACTCGGGCGGCATGCTCGTGAGTGAGAAGGTCGCCATTGAAATTGAGGGCTCCGCGATCAAGCAGAGCGCCTAGTCTCTGCCGTACCATCGAGGCATGAGTGCTTCGAAGATCCCAACCATGTCGGTCCCCGTACAGGACTCCCGCGGGCCGTACGTCCTCGGCATCGACGTCGGCTCTACCGCGAGCCGCGGCGGCCTTTACGACGCCACCGGCCGCCCCGTCAAGGGCGCGAAGCAGCGCGTTGCGCACGCGTTTACTACCACCGCTGACGGCGCGAGCACCATCGACGCCGACCAGGTCGTCGCCGAGGTCCGCAAGGTTATCGACGACACCGTCGCGTTCGCCGCAGCGCATGACCTGCGCATTGAGGCCGTCTGCATGGACTCGTTCGCCTCGAGCCTCCTCCTTGTCGACGCCCACGGCGACGCCCTGACCCCGCTGTACACCTACGCCGATTCGCAATCCCGCGACTACGTCGAGCAGCTCCGCAACACAATCGACGAGGCCGAGTACCACCAGCGCACCGGCGTGCGCCTCCACACGAGTTACCACCCGGCGCGCCTCGCCTGGGCAAAGGAGCAGCTGCCCGAGTTTGCGCGCGCAGCCACGATCATGACGATCGGCGAGTACGTGTACCACAAGCTCGCGGGCATCCATGGCCTGGCCGTCTCTACCGCGGCGTGGTCGGGCGTCGCCAATGCGCACACGGGGAAGCTCGACACCGAGATTCTCGACGCCATCGACATCCCGCACGACATGATCCAGCCGCTGCGCTTCCCCGACGAACCCGACTACCCGGATGACACCGCGTGGCCCGCGCTCAATGGGGTTGCGTGGTTCCACTGCATCCCAGACGGCTGGCCGTCCAATGTCGGCCCCGGCGCGACCGGCCCCGACACTATCGCGGTAGCCGCGGCGACCTCCGGCGCGATGCGCGTCATACTCCCGGAGGTGCCAGCTCGCATCCCAGAGGGACTGTGGTGCTACCGCATCGCACGAGACAAGGCCATCTTGGGCGGCGCGCTCAACGACGTCGGGCGTGCCGTCACCTGGCTCGAGGAAACCATCCAGCCGGTGGCCCCGGATGAGATCGCCGCGGTGCTGTCTGCCGGCCCAGAGCGCGCCCCGCTAGTGCTGCCGTTCTTTACCGGCGAGCGCTCCACCGGCTGGGCCGCGAGCGCGCAAGCGCAGCTCTTGGGCGTCACCGCGGCAACTACACCGGCTGATTTGTGGCGGGGCGTGTTTGAAGGCATCGCGATGTCGTATCTTCGCGTCTACGAGCAGCTCAAGGAGGCAGGCGCACTCCCCGAGCGCGTGGTCGCCTCCGGGCGCGTCACGGCCGACCACCCGGCGTGGCTGTCGGTGCTCGCCGATGCGCTTGGTTGCGACGTCGTCCCCCTGGAGATGAAGCGCGCCACCCTGCGCGGTACCGTGCTCATCGCGCTGGAAGACATCGCCCCTGAAGTAAAGAGAGCGACCCCGCCGTTCGGCCAAGGACACCGCAACGTGGATGCACACGCCGAGTACTTCAGGGAGCTCCGCGACCGCTTCGAGGCTGCGTACCGCACGTTAGTTGTACAGTAGCTCTACAATCAGTCTGATTGTCTCAGTACTGTTCTCACAAGGGAGCTTCGTTGGCACGCCACGCAACCCAGTCATCGCCATCCCCGCTGCGCACGGCACGCGGCGCGCTCGTAGCGTTCCTCGCGATTGCGGGCATCGCCACGGTAGTGGGCCTCGCCCTACTGTGGCCGGGCGGCAAGCAGCCAGAGGTCCTGCCCGGGTTTGAGCAGACCCAGACGTCGACGGCGGAAACCGTCAAGGCCACCGTCATTGAGCACTCGGTCGCTCCCTGTGGTGGCGTCGCAACGCCGAACCACCCTGAGTGCGACTTCCTGCGCGTCGAGCTCAAGTCCGGGGGAACCACCACGATCGAGACAGCGCAGCAGCCGGGTACCCCGGAGCTTTCGGTCGGTGACCGTGTGGTGCTCTCGGTGCACCGCAACCCCGAGACTTCGTACTCCTTCCTTGACATGGATCGCTCGATACCGCTTGGGCTGTGGCTCGCGCTCACGCTGCTGGTCGTCGTTGTGGTTGGGGCATGGCGTGGGGTGCGCGCGATTTTCGGCCTACTGTATACGTTGCTTGTCATCTTCGGCTTCCTGGTTCCCGGACTGCTGCTCGGCTACAGTCCGGTCGGACTTTCGCTGGTCACGGGGGCCGCGGTGCTCTTCCCTGTCATCTTTGTTGTGCACGGCAGGAATTGGAAATCCGCGTCAGCCCTGGCTGGCACCCTGACCGCGCTGGGGCTCGCGGCGCTCGCCGCGCGCCTCGCCATCGATACGACGCAGCTGCGCGGCCTTGCCGACGAAAACAACCTCCTCATCCACATGTACCTCCCCCAGGTGCAAGTGCCAGGCATCATGCTCGCCGGATTCATCATCGGTGCCCTCGGCGTGCTCACCGACGTCACCATTGCGCAGGCTTCAACGGTGCAGGAGCTCTACGAGACTTCGCCCGACGCGCGGCCCCGCGCCGTGTTCGCCTCCGCTATGAAGGTCGGCCACGACCACATTGCGTCGATGGTCTACACCCTGGTCCTGGCGTACATGGGCGCTGCCCTCCCCCTGTCGATGCTGCTCCAGGTCGCCGACCGGCCGCTGACCCAGGTGCTCACCTCCGACGTGGTGGCCACCGAGATCATGCGCTCGAGTATCGGCGCGATCGCGTTGGTCCTGGCAGTGCCGATCACCACGGCGATTGCCGCGTGGACAATCCGAGCTCCCCAACCCCAACAGTAATGTTGCTAGAGTTACGGGTGTGACTACTTTTAATCGACGCCGCTTCCTTCAAACCACCGCACTCGCACTTGCGAGCGCAACCCTTGGCTTCACCGCGCAAGCCCACGCCCAGGGCCGCGTCCTCGGCACTGTGATCGACTACGCGGGCGGGGTTCCGTCCGGCCGCGCAGTAAAGGCCGCCGGGCACCTCGGCGCTGTCCGCTACGTGTCGGAGCGCCGCCCCGGCGCGAACTGGATGCTGGGCAAGCCCGTCACGCTGGGCGAAACACAGGACTTCGCCGCGAACGACCTCGCCACGGCGTCCGTCTACCAGTTCGGCCGTGCCGAGACCGCCGATTGGCTCGGCGGCGCCGCTGCTGCCGCCCGCCACGCACCGGAGGCGATGCGCCTCCACGCCTCCGCCGGCGGCCCAACCGGCCGCCCGATCTACATCGCGATCGACGACAACCCCTCGCGTTCCCAGTACCTGAACCAGATCCGCCCCTACCTCCGGGCGTTCTCCGCGGCGCTGACGCTTGGCGGCTACCAGACCGGTGTATACGGAAACATCAACGTGATCCAGTGGTGCATCGAGGACGGCATCGGCTCGTTCTTCTGGCAGCACGACTGGGGCTCCGGCGGCAAACTGCACCCGCGCGCAAACATCCACCAGAAAGCAAAGTGGACCGGAGTGATCGACGGCGTCACGGTGGACATCAACAACGTCTACAGCGCCGATTGGGGCCAGTGGACCCCTGGGCGACGTGGCCCCGGCTTCACCCTTGGCGACCTGGGCAGCTCCCAGCTTTCATCACGCTTTGATTGGCGCGCGCTGCTGCCGAAGTAGCATCACGCAAAGTAGCGTCACCAGGACATGGCAAAACCCCGGTGCACAGAGCGTAAAGGCTCGCCGCACCGGGGTCTTTGCGTTTGTGCTAGCTAGGGTCTCCCGGGAACTCGCGCGGGTCATTCGACATCCGCTCGCCGCTCAACGCGTCGAGCGCTGCGATATCTTCCTGCGAAAGCTCGACCTCGACCGCCCCGAGATTCTCCTCGAGGCGAACTGGATTCGCCGTCTTCGGCACAACCGAGCATCCCAGGCTCATCACGTACGCGAGCGCAATCTGCGCCGGGGTCCGGCCGTGCTTCTCGGCGAGGCGAGTAAACACCGGATCGTCAAGGTTCGCGCCTCGCGCGAGCGGCGCCCACGCCTCGGTGACAATCCCCTTTTCCTGGTGATAGGCGCGCAGCTCCTGCTGAGTAAACCCTGCGTGCAGCTCCACCTGGTTGAGCACTGGCGCGACGCCGGTGTGCGCGATGATCTCATCGAGCACCTCTTCATAGAAGTTCGCCACGCCTACCGACTGCAACCGGCCCATGCCCTGCAGCTGCACCAAAGATTCGTACGCTTGCACGAAGGTCCCGTGCTGCGGCCACGGCCAGTGCACGAGGAAGAGATCGATAAACTCGAGCCCCATCCGCTGCAGCGACTCCTCGTAGGCTTCCGCTGCACGAGTCTGGTCATCGTTCCATAGCTTCGAGGTGATGAATAGCTCTTCGCGAGTCACATCACCGGCCGCAATCGCGTCGGCGACCGCGCGCCCAACCTGCTCCTCATTGCCGTAAAAGGAGGCAGTGTCGATGTGGCGGTAGCCCAACTCAATAGCTCGCCGCACGATGTTGACGCAGTCTTCACCTTGCAGCTTGTAAGTGCCCAGACCTAGCAGCGGAAAATCATAACCGTCGTTGAGTGTTGTCACTGGAATGCGCATATCGAATCCTTAGCGCGCGTCAAGCAGGTCGATAATGAACACCAGCGTCAGGCCGGAGAGCGGGTGGCCGCCACCAGCAGGGCCGTACGCCTTCTCCGGCGGAATCGTCAGCTTGCGGCGACCGCCAACCTTCATCCCCGGGATGCCCTCTTGCCAACCCGCGATGAGGCCAGCCAACGGGAACTCCGCGGCCTCGCCGCGGTCCCACGAAGAGTCGAACTCTTCACCGGTTGCATAGTCAACACCCAGGTAGTGCACCTGCACATAACCGCCTGCTACAGCTTCGGCTCCGTCGCCGACTACGAGATCCTCGATGACAAGGTCCGTTGGGGCAGGTGCTTCAGGTACCTCAATCGTGGGCTTTTCCATACGTGAATACTCCTTGCGTCGTTCATTCATGGCGAAACCGCCGGGTACATATCCCCAAAGTATAAAGGAAGATACGTACCCGGCGGTGAACGCTAGAGATTATCGCTGGTCACGCGGCACAAAGTCGCGCTTCGTGTAGCCGGTGTAGATCTGGCGTGGACGGTTGATCTTGGAGTTCATCGCCAGCTGCTCGCGGTACTGTGCGATCCAGCCCGGGAGACGGCCGATGGCGAAGAGCACGGTGAAGAAGTCCGTCGGGAAGCCCATCGCGCGGTAGATCAGACCGGTGTAGAAGTCTACGTTCGGGTAGAGCTTGCGCGAGATGAAGTAGTCGTCCTTCAGCGCGATCTCCTCGAGCTTCATCGCCAGGTCCAGGAGCTCGTCGCCACCGAGGTGCTCCAGCACCTCGTGTGCGGTCTCCTTGACGATCGCTGCGCGTGGGTCGTAGTTCTTGTACACGCGGTGGCCGAAGCCCATCAGGCGGACGCCCTTTTCCTTGTTCTTCACGCGGTTCATGAAGTCGGTGGCGTCGCCGCCGTGGTTGTCCTTAATGTCCTCGAGCATCTCGAGCACAGCCTGGTTTGCACCACCGTGCAGCGGGCCTGCCAGCGCGTTGATGCCGCCTGCAATGGAGACGAACATGTTCGCCTGCGCGGAAGCAATCATGCGGACCGTGGAGGTGGAGCAGTTCTGCTCGTGGTCTGCGTGCAGAATCAGCAGCTTGTCCAGAGCCTTCACCAGGATCGGGTCGACCTCGTACGGCTCGGTTGGGTAGCCGAACATCATGCGGAGGAAGTTCTCGCGTGCGTTCAGCGAGTTGTCTGGGTACATGTACGGCTTACCGCGGGATGCACGGTATGCGTACGCCGCCAGCATCGGCACCTTCGCCATCAGGCGAACGGTTGCCTTGTCCAGCTGCTCCTCGTCGAGCGGATCCAGCTGGTCCTGGTAGTAAGCAGAAAGAATGTTCACGGACGACGCCAGCACCGCCATTGGGTGTGCGTTGCGCGGGAAGACGTTGAACGCGGCCTTGAAGTCTTCGTCGAGAAGCGTGTGGTGACGAATCTCGGAGTTGAACTTCTTGTACTCATCCGTCGTTGGAAGCTCGCCATTGATGAGGAGGTACGACACCTCGTTGAACGTTGCATTCTGCGCCAGTTCAGCGATGTCGTAGCCGCGGTAACGCAAAATGCCGTTGGCGCCATCGATGTAGGTGATCTTCGACTCGGTCGAGCCAGTGGACACGTAGCCCGGATCGAAGGTGACAAGCCCAGTCTCCCCGAGGAGGTTGCCTAGCACCACTCCGTCGTTGCCCTCGGTGGCGGACTTGATGTCCATTTCGAATTCGCCACCTGGGTAGTGAAGTACAGCTTTGTCTTGACCTTCAGAAGCCATAGCAAACCTTTCTCAGAAGTTTCGGAAACCCTATTCCTTGCGGGATGCAAGGAGGTTGCAATTTACTCCCGCAATGCTAGCAAAAAATGTGACTCGCCCGACACAACTCAATAAATCTATTGACCACCACACCCCCATTTGTTCGATTTTCAAGTATCCGGAAAAGAGCTGGCGAAAGGCGCCCCGCGCGCGTCTTTGGGTAATAAGATGCAGTGAGACGCGAGTGGCGTCGTCAAGTTTCTCTACCCCCTGTTACAGGAAAGGCTGTCATGCAAACATTTCCGGTTCTTCCCCCAGCTCTGCTTCCTAGCGATGGGCGTTTTGGCTGCGGCCCTTCAAAGGTTCGCCCGGAGCAGCTAGAGGCTATCGCGAAGGGCGCGGACATCATTGGTACCTCTCACCGCCAGCCAGCTGTGAAGAATCTTGTGGGTGAGGTCCGCCAGGGTCTGCACGACTTCTTTAAGCTTCCTGAGGGTTACGAGATCGTGTTTTCGCTCGGCGGCGCGACCGCTTTTTGGGACGCCGCTACCTTCGGCCTCATCGAGACGAAGTCTGCACACCTGACGTTCGGTGAGTTTTCTGGAAAGTTTGCGAAGGCCTCGGCCGCCGCACCATGGCTGGCTGATCCGCAGATCGTGGACTCCGCACCCGGCACCGCACCTTCGCCGCACGAGCTCGACGGCGCCGACGCCGACGTCGTTGCGTGGGCACACAACGAGACTTCCACCGGCGCGATGGTCCCAGTTCGCCGCCCGGGCACCGATGCACTCGTAGTTATCGACGCTACCTCCGGCGCCGGCGGCCTCCCCGTCAATGTGCACGAGTTGGACGTCTACTACTTCTCGCCACAGAAGTGCTTCGCTTCTGACGGCGGCATGTGGTTCGCCGTGATGAGCCCAGCCGCCCTGGAGCGCATTGAAAAGATCCAGGCGTCTGGCCGCTTCATCCCCGCGTTCCTGAACTTGCAGACGGCCGTCGATAACTCACGGAAGAACCAGACGTACAACACCCCGGCAATCAGCCCTCTGTTGATGCTGGCGGAGCAGGTTCGTTGGATGAACGAGCTCGGCGGGTTGGATGCGATGGTTGCTCGCACGACGGCGTCGTCCTCCCTGCTGTACAAGTGGGCTGACAACCACGAGTTTGCGACGCCGTTCGTCGAGGACCCTGCTGCCCGTTCCAAGGTCGTCGGTACGATCGATTTCGACGAGCGCATCGACGCAGCTGAGCTGGCTAAGGCGCTTCGCCAGAATGGTTACCTGGATACGGAGCCTTACCGCAAGCTTGGCCGCAACCAGTTGCGCATCGGTCTGTTCCCTGCAATCAAGTCCGAGGACGTCAAGCACCTGACCAAGTCTATTGACTATCTGATCGAACAGGGCGTGGGCCAGAAGTAGTCCAGAACAAATGGGCTAAGCTGGTGGAGGTATTTGTCAGCGGAAAGGAGCCACATGCGCGAGTTGTACCTCATGGATGAGGAGTCCACGGAGACGTTCTTCGTCCTCCGAGATGACGAGGGCATCCGTTACCAGCTCGCGCGTTCCGAGATGCAGGCCGTGGCTGAGGAGGAATCCACCAAGCCTGAGCTTGAGGTTGCACCGGACGCGCAGGAACCATCCGCTGACGCTGACAATGCACTCGGTGACGAGCACTCCGAGGACGCTGCGGAGACAGCCTCCGAGGAGAAGCCCCGCAGCCTGCCGGAACCGGACCCGCTGTACTCCACCCCGCTTTCGATGCGCCCGAACCAGATCCAGGCGCGCATCCGCTCCGGCACCCAGCCGTCCGAATTGGCTGAGGAGATGGGGGTGGCTGAAAGCCGGATCGACCCGTACGCCCACCCGGTGCTCCTGGAGCGCTCGCAGGTTGCCGAGGCCGCAAAGCAGTCGCACCCGATGCGCGAGGACGGCCCAGCGAAGCTGACGCTGTTCGAAATCCTCGCCACCGCATTCGCTGCCCGCGGGCATTCGCTTAGCGACGCCACCTGGGACGCAACCCGTGAGCCCGGCGATGATTGGGTGGTGCATGTCCGGTGGCAGGCAGGCTTAAGCGAAAACGAGGCCCTGTGGTCTTTCCACCGCCAGATGGGCTCCGCACCGACGACAGAGGCGCGAAACTCCATCGCTGCAGACCTCACGGACCCGGATTTTGTGCAGCCGGTTCGTTCACTCACGGCTATCGATCAAGACGTCGATGTCGATGAGGGCGAAGACGCCACCGATGCCCCCGCTGCTTCGGACGAGGATGCAATCGCGACCGGTGACTTCTTGCAGCACCCGGATGAGGCACCGCAGCCGCAGAAGAGGCGTCGAAAAGCTGTAACTCCGCACTGGGAAGATGTCCTGTTGGGGGTCCGGACAAACACGAAGCGGTCGCGAAAGTAGGGCCCCGCTATGTCTCATAACGCCGTGGTTACCTGCTGGTTTGTCAACGTCGCACACCCGGAGGAGGTGCTCGAGGGCGAGCCGAAGGCGGACCGTGGGTTCGGCCGAAAGCTGCTCGCACAGGTTAACCCGGCGTGGCCTATTACTCCGATTGGCCAGTTCCCGCTGAATCGTTCCTCGGTTCCTGGTGTGGACGAGTATTACATCGCGGGGTACCCGGGAGTTGCGGTTGTCCGTTTCTTTGTCACGGACGCCGAGCGCATCAGCGAAACCGCCAAGGCGCTGCGCACCGCACTGCCTAGCGCTGACACCTACGTCTACGCGGAAGGCACCGATTCGGACTACGCGGCGATCGCCCACTACCAGGGTGAGACGCTGCGCCGCGCGTTCTCTGCCACCCGCGACCACGTCTTCGAGGACGTCGGCTTGCCGGACCCGTTCGAGGCCCCGTACTGGGCCGGGGAAACCGCACCCCAGCTCGGCGGCATTTCGCTACCGTTCGAGCCGCCAGCGCTGATGCGCGAGGCTGAGCGCGCGTGGTTGGGTATCGAGGTCGGCGAGGGCGGTCCGGATGTGCACATCATCGGCTACGCGGTGGATGGCCGCCCGGAGCCGAAGGTCGAGGCACCTGCCCCACGCACCAAGACTGTCAACGAGGTAGCGGCGAAGTTCGCCGAGCAGACCAACACGTACGACGATTACGAGCAGCACGACGAAGAGGCAGAGCGTGACGAGTTTTCCGAGCTTGCCGACGCCTCCGTCGCAGCAGCAAAGCGCGTTGGCCGCGGGCTACGTCGCCGCGCCCGCGATCTGAAGGCTACGATTGCGGAGAAAATCCGCCACGCAGACCGCGGCTGATGAGGTCGCGCTGGCGCTCGTAGAACGCAATCGCCGCAGCCGTGGCCACGTTGAGTGAATCCGTTCCGGGCGCCATGGGGATTTTCGCGCGCACATCGGTCGCACGCATTGCGTGCTGCGTGAGCCCAGGGCCTTCCCCGCCGACGAGAAATGCCACCTTCTCGTGATCGTTAAGTGCCTCTGAGAGGTACACGGCATCGTCCGCAGGGGTCAGTGACACCAGCCACCAGCCCTGTTCCTGCAGCTGTGCGAGCTCGCGCTGCCACGTGGTTGGGGTGCCGCCAAAGTGCGCAAACGGGGTGCGAAGCACATGGCCCATCGATACGCGGACGCTGCGCCGGTAGAGCGGGTCGGCGGTGGCGGCACCGAACAGCACGCCATCAACGCCCATGCCGGCGGCGTTGCGGAAGATGGAGCCGATGTTCTCGTGGTCCCCTACTCCCTCAAGAATTACCAGGGTGCGGGCATCTGCCACGACGTCTTCGACGCTCAGCGGTTCGGGTTTATCCGCGGAGACTAACAGCCCACGGTGCATGTCGTAGCCGGCGACCTCCCCCATCACTGCGCGGCTGATCTCGTAGACCGGTATTCCTTCCGCTTTGAGGCGCTCGCCGTACTGTTCCAAAAAAGACTGGAGGCGGCCACCGAAGCCGAACACCGCGCGGACAGGAAAGCGGGACTCCACAAGGCGTCCCGCAACAAGAGGCCCCTCCGCAAACACCAGGCCTTTCTCGCGGTCTGAGTGCTTCAGGTCGCGGATATCGTCAAGCCGGGGGTCGGAGGGGTCGTCGATAACTATGCTCACGCTTTACGAGATTAGCGACATCAACGGTCCTTGTGCGAAATAGATCAGGAACAGCGCAGAAATCAGCCACATGATCCAGTGGATGTCCTTACGCTTGCCAGCGAAGAGCGCCATCACGGTAAACGCGATGAAGCCGACGCCGATGCCGTTGGCAATCGAGTAGGTCAGCGGCATCATGATGATGGTCAAGAAGGCCGGGAAGGCAACGGCGAAACGGGTCCAGTCAATGTTGCTGACCTGCATCATCATCAGCGCGCCAACCACGACGAGGACCGGTGCGGCGGCCTCGCTTGGGACGATTTCGTACAGCGGGGTGAGGAACATCGCCAGCAGGAACAGGATGCCGGTGACCACGTTTGCGAGGCCGGTGCGGGCGCCGTCAGCAATGCCGGCGGACGAGTCCACGAACACCGTGTTCGAGGAACCAGAGAACGCGCCACCGACTACTGCGCCGAAGCCTTCAACAACGAGGGCTTTCTTCATGCCTGGCAGGTTGTCGTTCTCGTCGGTCAGGCCGGCCTGGCGGCCGAGCGCCGTCATGGTGCCCATTGCGTCGAAGAAGTTCGCCAACACGAGGGTGAAGACCAGGAGGCTGGCGGCGACGACACCGACCTCAACGAAGGCACCAACCATGTCGATTTTGCCCACGAGGGACAGATCCGGGATGCCACCCAAAGAATCCGGAAGCGCAGGGACCGCGAGCGACCAGCCGTGGTCATTCTCAGCGGACGAGCCTGCACCGACGAAGGACTCCACAATCATCGAGATGATCGTCGTCGCGACGATGCCGATGAACAGCCCACCCGGAATGTTCCGGATCACCATGAAGCCACAGATGAGCAGGCCGATGACAAACACAGCCGTCGGCCACGAGGCGATCGAACCACCGAAGCCCAGCTGCACCGGGACGGTGGTGTGTGCCTCGTCAGGGATGCGGCGCACGAACCCAGCGTCCACCAGACCGATCATCGCGATGAACATGCCGATGCCGACACTCATTGCCACCTTCATCGAGTTCGGGATGGCCTCAAAGACGGCGGTACGGAACCCGGAAATCGCAAGAATGCAGATGATAATACCGTCAATCACGATGAGGCCCATGGCCTCTGGCCAGGTCAGGCCCTGTTGCCCAACGAGTGTCACTGCAACGAGTGTGTTCAGGCCAAGGCCCGCAGCAATACCAAACGGATATTTAGCAATAACGCCGAACAAGATACACATCACACCGGCGGCAAGGGCCGTCACCGCAGCTACCTGCGGGATACCAAGCACGACACCTTCGCGGTCGGGGCTCGTGCCCAGGATCAAAGGATTCAGGAGCACGATGTACGCCATCGCAAAGAAGGTCACGATACCGGCGCGGATTTCGCGGCCGACGCTCGAGCCTCGCTCACTGATATGGAAGAATTTATCAAGCCCGCTAGCGGGCTGCTTCGTTGAAGATTCGCTTGGAATACTCACTGCGAAGATCCCCTTTAGTTCGTTGAGGAAGTTATGAAAGAGAGCAAAGTTGTTGCATGCATCGGCTGAAATCTATCTGCCAAAAGCCTGCAATAGACTTTTACCTTAGTGCACACACTTCCTAATAATTTCGACTTGGAGCCCAAAGTGGATGTATTCAGCTTTGTCATTTCGCAAGGCATGGTTGCAGATGCGGATCTGCTCACTTCGAAGCTTCGCGGCTGCGGCATCCCGCACTCGGAGTTTGAACGCCTCCGCGTTACGGTCAGCCAGGTTATGGGCCCTCGCAAAGCAGTCGTCCACGTCAGGGGAGACCATGTGTCCTTGACGCTTCGCCCGGCGCCTGCGCCCTCCACGGAGATCACCATGTTCGCGGAGCCAATCCGGGATCAGCGCGCGCAGCCGAACAGGCACGGGCCGGACCTCGGGTGGCAGTTGCACGCATCGGCAACGCTGGGCACCAACGACGGAT
Source organism: Corynebacterium sp. CCUG 61414 (assembly GCF_024453945.1). NCBI lineage: Bacteria > Bacillati > Actinomycetota > Actinomycetes > Mycobacteriales > Corynebacteriaceae > Corynebacterium > Corynebacterium sp. CCUG 61414. Next base: position 9,480 of record NZ_JAGPYU010000021.1, on the reverse strand, counting down.
TGCTTGCCGACGCCAGCGGCCGCATCATCTCCGCACTCCTCCAACCACTGATCACATTTCCAAGCGCCACGCAGGCGGTCTTCTCCGGGCACCCTGCTACCGCTGGATCATACGCGCTGGAGGGGGTTGTGCGTGTGTTGGAGGAGGCGGGCGTCGAAACGCATGAGGCGCACGACGGCTTCTCACGCTTCGATCTGATGCACCAGGAGACGTGGGCCGTCGATGCTGTGCACGGTGCCCGGCTTGTCGAGCAATGGCAGGAGTATGGCACACCCAAGCCTGGCCCCCGAATGATTTCGCGCGGTCTACTGCCGACGCACCGCGAGATCAATGAAACCCGGCGGCTGCGGGCATCATTGCTCTAGCGGGTTACTTCCCGTTGTGGCGCGGCGCCTTGGTATCTGCGTGGGCACCGCAGCCGTAGGATGCAGCGACGATGCGGCCATCAGCTGAGTATTCGTTGGTGCACACTCCGAAGTTCTCCCCCACTGGGTGCTCCATTGGAATGTAGAACGCGCAGGTCCGGCAGTGCAGCGTTGCCTGCTCGGCGAACGCAGAATTAGGGCCAAACTTGCCCTTCCGCCACCGCGTCTTCGCCGCATTGAGGCCTTCTTGCGTGAGGTAGTGGTCAGTTTCCCTGCCTGGGAACGTCACTGCATCCTTTGCAAAGGAGTCTGTGGTCAGGCGCTCGTCGTCAGGCGCTGGCTCCATGATGTCGCCGGGGCCGAGGTCGCCGGGGCGAAGACGCTCGGAGTACGGCACCCAGTCCGGCGCCTGCAGCGCGTCGCGAGCCGGCATGAGCGCGACCTCGTTGACGGTCACCCATGTTGAGCCCGTGGCACACGCGACGACCGCGTTCCATTCCCACCCGTTGTAGCCAGGCACGCTCGCTTCGAAGCGGTGCGTGGCCACGTTGCTCGAGAGCCCAGCGACACCGATGTGCGCGCCGACCTCGCCTTCCGCGATCTCGAGGATGGCCTCTCGCGCGACCTCAATTGCTTTGTCGCTCAGCAGTGGTGAAGAGTTCTTGTTCTGAGACACGCTCTCCATTATGGCCCATTTCTGGGGAAATGCTGCATGATGGACGTATGCGTGTTCACTCCCGACGGTTTTGGTCCATCCTGATGTGTCCTTTGGTGCTGCTCACTGTGAGTGGTTGCGATGAAGCTGCCACCGAGGTGGAGCAGCTGAAACCCGAAATCGTACAACGCTACGACTACGACCCTGCCCTGTTCACCCAGGGCCTCGAAGTCGATGAGGACGGCACGCTCCTCGTCAGTACCGGCCAATACGGAGCGTCCGGTATGTATCGGCTCACGGCAGAAGGCGACGTGTTGGGCGAGGTTGCCTTGCCAGACGTGTTCTTCGGCGAAGGCATGACCCGCGTCGGAGATTCGGTTTGGCAGCTGACGTGGCAGGAGGGCACCGCGTTTCGCCGCGATGCAGCGTCCCTAGCAACTGTCGATACCGCCCACTACGACGGCGAAGGGTGGGGGCTGTGCGCCACCGATGATGCACTTATTTTCTCCGACGGTTCCGCCGAGCTGCGCCGCATGGACCCGGACACGCTCGCCGAGCTTGCGCGGTTCGAAGTCACCGACCAAGGCAAACCCGTCGAGGGTCTCAACGAGTTGGAGTGCGTCGGCGACGACGTCTACGCAAACATCTTCACAACCACCGACATCGTGCGTATCGACGCCACCTCCGGCCACGTCACGGCCAGAATCGATGCGTCGTCTCTTCCCAACAACGCCGACGAAGACATAAACAATGTGCTCAACGGGATCGCGCATATCCCTGGCACCGACGAGTTTTACCTCACCGGCAAGCGTTGGCCTGACCTCTACCGCGTCCGGCTGGTCCCGTCCCAGTAGAATTTCGCTCATGACTGCTTCCCGCCGTGCTTCCTCTCGCCTTGCACTCCAACTCGGTGCGACAGTTCTCGCCGTCGCTATCCTGCTCGCTGGGGTGTACGCGTTCATGAACTGGCAGCGCTCGCAGCCAGGTCTTCCCGTAGAAGACCTTCGGATTCACGTCACTGCATCCGACGGCGAGCACGAGATCGCCCCCTACACGCTCTGCCCCCTCGATGAGCAATGTGACGGCGGTGAGCCACCGGCACTCACACGTGATGGCTCCGACGAACTCACATTCCGCATCGACCCAGATATCGCTGCGGGCAGCTGGCGCCTCCTCCTCATTTACGACGACCCCTCCGCCAACGAAGAGCGCCTCCACCAGGCGGGCGAGACCACCGAAGAGACCGCTCCTGCCGTCAAAGAAGGCGGGGCGAAACTCCTCGTTGCTGAAGTCTCGACGCTGGCTGTAAAAAATGACGACCACGGGGAAGAAATCCCGGTGGTCGCCACATGGTCGGTCGCGTTTGAATAACGCTTAGGCGTCAAGCTCCTTCGCCACTGCGCGCAGGATGCCCGCAACCTGTCGAGCCTCTTTGCGTTCAGGGTAGCGCCCAGCCGTCAACGCCGGTTGCACGTCGGACTCGATGAGCGTCATCACATCGGCAAGCATGCTTCCGAGTTCTTCTGGCTTCCTACGGTGCACGGGGCGACGCTTCGGCGTCTCCAAGATGGCGACGCGCAGCGCTTGCGGGCCCTTTCGGCCTGCGGCAAAGTCGAACTCGATGCGCTGTCCAGGCACAAGCTCATCCACACCATCCGGGAGCACCGACTTAGAAATAAATACGTCGTCGTCTCCAGGGTTGGATGCGAAGCCGAAGCCCTTGTCGGCGTCGAACCACTTCACCTTTCCAATTGGCATTAGTCTTCGTTCCTTCTCTGTTCTCTATGCAGACTCAGCAGTGGCTATCCATCATAGTCGTATCGCCCGTTCGAGCCCCAACACGAAAGAAAGTGCCACAAATCACACTCGCGCTAATTTGGCTCGTGAACAGGCCAAACGGCCCTACCAGTCTCCCCGCGTCCGCGACACCGACCCCAAAAAGTGCCCGGAGCGTGACTAAATCGTTATAAAGCGTTAGGCTGTCCCGCAGCAAGAAAACGAGGCACGCTGAGTTCTGTTCGCCTCGCACAATTACACAAACAACAGAAGCGGAGGACCCAACCTTCGGAAACTCCCTCCCGGAGCTTCCTTGGGGTGAAGTTGCTACTGCAACCGGGCGCCTCAGCCCGAACCCGACAGCTTACTTCGCAAGCGACAACAAGAGAGGACATCGTATTTCAATGGGACGCCATTCCAAGCAGACCACTTCCCTGACCAAGAAGGCACTCGCCGGCGCAGCCGCAACCGCGGCGTTCGCTGGACTGATGGCCCCAGAGGCCACGGCAGCGCCTGACTCTGACTGGGACCGTCTCGCACAGTGCGAGTCCGGCGGCAACTGGGCAATCAACACCGGCAACGGCTACCACGGCGGCCTGCAGTTCTCCGCGTCCACCTGGCAGGCATTCGGTGGCGGCCAGTTCGCTCCAACCGCGAACTTGGCATCCCGTGAGCAGCAGATCATCGTTGCAGAGCGCACCCTGGCACAGCAGGGTTGGGGCGCATGGCCAGCATGCTCCGCTCGCCTTGGACTGAACTCCGCTGCGACAAATCGCGACGCACAGGCTGCCGCACCGGCACCTGCTCCTGCACGCGCTGCCGTTGCATCCCCGGACGCAGCCCAGCGCCAGGCAGAGAACCCAGTTGACGCCCTGTACCGTCAGCTCGGCAGCTCCCTGAGCAACTATGGTTTCGCGATTCCGGCGCACATCCAGCAGTCCTACGCTGCGAACCGCGCGAACTACGATGCGTTCTACAGCCAGAACGCTGCACTGATCAACGCTGTTCGCTCGGGCGATCTCGCCGCTATCGGCGCAGCACTGCTGAACCGCTAAGCACTCAATAGAACGTGCCCGCCACAGAAAGCTTGTGGCGGGCACGTTTGTTTTGCTTTATGAAAGGGGCATAGGGACTGGCCAGCCCACTCTTTCAGGGCTGGCCGAAAGGTTGAACGCTTAGCGGTTGATTCGCGTCGTTGGGTGGACGTACCCGATTTCTTCCGCTGGGAGTGGGAGCACGAGCTCGTCCCCAAACGGGCTAGATGCACCGGTAAGCTGCGAGGACAGCTCGGTGACAGGCGAACCATTACCAGGGGTGTTGGTGGGCCACGCCGGGTTCGCGCGACCGATCTTCTCTACGTCTTTAGCCATGCGTACTATTCTTTCACGCCTGGGCAAAAATCGCACGTACACTAGCCAACGCTATGACTACGTTCCAGGAAGCGCTCCGCACGATGCGCCCCGAACAACTCCGGGAGCTCATTTATCTCAGGCCAGACGCCTTTTACCCCACCCCGCCATCCTGGGGTTCGCTGGGGACGCGGCTGTCGCTGGCTGGGTCTGCAGCACGAGCGTTACGCCGTCTCAACGCTGCCGAGTTGCGACTTCTGGAAGCGCTCGGGGACGTCGGCGCCGAGCTCTCTCCCGTCGACACCAACAGTGTCCCAGCAGCGCGTGTTCCCGGGGCCGCCGAGCGTCTCCGTGCGATGGCGCTCATCTATGGCCCGGATACTGCTGTACAGGTCGCACCAGGGGCACTTTCCGCGCTGCCGTCGGGCTGGCGCCTCGGGGACCAGGCCCCACCGAACCTCGACGGGCTGCTGGAAGGACTCAGCGCCCGCGAGCGCTCAGTGCTGGATACGCTAGCGGCGTCAGGTTCCGTCGGCACGACGAGGGCCGCCGCGGCGGACGCGGATCCCACGACGCCAGTTGCAACACTCATTGCGAAAGGGCTGCTCATCCGCGTCGACGCCACAACGGTTCGCCTACCTCGCCCCGTCCGCGACGTCCTCCGTGGCCTGCCACCGCGCGAGTTCCCCGAGCACGCCCCTGCCGTCAACGATCCAGATCAGCCGACGATCGACCGCAACGCGACTGGCGCGGGCCTCGACGCGGTGCGCAAGCTCCGCCAGCTGCTGCTCCTGTTACTTGAGTCCCCGGTCGCACTGAACAAGGACGGCTCCCTGGGGGTCCGCGCACATGCGGGGTTAACGCAGGCCCTCGGTTTCGATCCTGCGCTCCTCATTACCACGGGCGAATCCGCCGGCCTTCTCGGCCGTGGAAGCACCGACGAGGCCGACGTACTCGCGGCCACCCACGACGCTCTTTCCTGGTTGGACGCCACGCTCGCCGACCAGTGGGCTATCCTCCTCGCCGGCTGGCTCGCCTCGCCCTGGCGCACCGACAAGACGCCGGAGCACCGCCTCCTTTCCGAGCCCACCCACAACCCCGACGTCAGGCATGCCCGGAGGCGCATCGTCGAGTACGCAGGCCCCGACCAGGAGGCTCGATTACTGTTCCACGTACCGCTCATGGCAGCGAATTTCTCGCCCCAACTTATCGACGCCACCATCGCCGAAGCCGCATTCGTCGGCGCGATTGGCGGCGTGGGGAGCTCGCCGTCGACACCGCTGCTTGCACTTCTCAACGACGGCGACGTCGTCGAGGCCGCGAAGCAGCTCGTCCCCGCGGAGGTCTCGCAACTCATCGCGCAGGGCGACATGACACTGCTCGCCCCGGGGCCGCTCGATGCGGCGACCGCCGCCGTCGTCGAAGATATCGCCGACCTTGAATCGCCGGGCCTTGCCAGCATGTGGCGCATCAGCGACGCCTCCCTGAAGCGCGCCCTCGACCGTGGGCACGACGCCGACTCACTGCACACATGGTTGAAACAGCACATCATGGGCGAGGTTCCGCAGGCCATCACCTTCCTTATCGATGATCTCTCCCGCACCCACGGCGCAATCCGCGCCGGCAGCGGGCTGAGCTACATCCGCTGCGCCGACCCTGCCCTCCTCGCCGTGGCGGCCGAGCACGCCGATCTGCGGATCTTGGCGCCGACCGTCGCCGTCAGCCCGCTTCCGCTGCCACGCTTGCTCCACGAGTTGCAAGCCGCGGGCCTGCAGCCCACCGCCGAAGACGACCACGGCGCCTCCATCACGCTTGCGGAGGAACCAACACTGGTGCGAGCAACACCGTCCTCGCTCCCCCGAACCGCCTCTCTGAGCGAAGGGGACGTCGATAAGATTGTTGCCGCCCTCAACTCGGATACGAGCCAACCTTCCGGGGTCAGCGAAACGTCAACGACTGATATGCTTCGTGCAGCAGCCCGCGCCCGTCGCCGCGTCAAGGTTGAGTACGCGGACTCGCAGGGCGCGCAGCACACCCTAACGGTCATCCCGTTGACGGTGAGTGTCGGCGTCATTGATGCGCAGGACACGGCCACGCAGCGCGTGATCCGCATACCACTGCGGCGCGTAATCACTGTGACGCTGGTGTAGAAAGAAAGGTCCAACAATGACGTTTGGGGACGGCCCACTGATCGTGCAGTCCGATAAAACCGTACTGCTTGAAATCGCGCACCCGGACGCAGCGAAAGCACGCGCAGCGCTTTCCCCATTCGCTGAACTCGAGCGCGCACCCGAGCACGTCCATACCTACCGCATCACCCCACTTGCGCTGTGGAATGCCCGCGCCACCGGCTTCGACGCCGAGACCGCAATCGATGTCCTCGAGCGCTATTCCCGGTTCCCCGTCCCCCAGCCGCTCCTCATCGACATTGCGGAGACGATGGCGCGCTACGGACGCGTCAGCCTACTCAACGATCCACAACGCGGGCTCATCCTCACCACGGAAGAGCCCCCAATCCTGGATGAGATTACGCGCAACAAGAACATCATCCCGTTTCTTGGCCAGCGCTTCGACGAGCACACAGTAGGCGTACACCCGTCTGCACGCGGGCGCATCAAACAAGAACTGATCAAGACGGGCTGGCCGGTGGCGGACCACGCAGGCTACGTCGACGGCGAATCCCACCCCATCGCACTCGACTTTGACGGTTGGGAGCTTCGCGACTACCAGCAGTACGCCTCTCAAGCATTCTGGGAGGGCGGCTCAGGCGTGGTGGTCCTGCCGTGCGGTGCGGGCAAAACCATCGTTGGCGCCGCCGCGATGGCGCAGGCAGAGACGACCACGCTGATCCTTGTAACCAACACTGTCGCCGGGCGGCAGTGGCGCGATGAGCTGCTGCGCCGCACCACGCTCACCCCGGAAGAAATCGGTGAGTACTCCGGCGAAAAGAAGGAGATCCGCCCGGTCACTATCGCGACCTACCAGGTCGTCACCCGGAAAACGAAGGGCGAATACCGCGCCCTCGAGCTTTTCGACACCACCGACTGGGGCCTCATCATCTACGACGAAGTCCACCTCCTCCCCGCCCCCGTTTTCCGCATGGCGGCCGACCTCCAGTCCCGCCGCCGTCTCGGCCTGACCGCAACGCTCATCCGCGAGGACGGCCGCGAAGACGACGTCTTCTCCCTCATCGGCCCCAAGCGTTACGACGCCCCCTGGAAAGAACTCGAAATGGCAGGCTTCATCGCCACCGCCGAATGCATCGAGGTCCGCACCACGCTCACGGAAGAAGAGCGCCTCAGCTACGCGACGGCCTCCGCACGCGAGCGCTACCGCCTGGCCGCCACCGCATCAGCCAAACTCTCGACGGTCAAGGACATTCTCGCCCGCCACGAGGGCGAACCGACGCTCATCATCGGAGCTTACGTCGACCACCTGCGCCACATCGCGCAGCAGATCGACGCCCCACTCATCGACGGCCGCACCAGCACCAAAGCCCGCGAAGAAGCCTTCGAGCGCTTCCGCCAGGGCGAGCTCCGCACCCTCGTCGTATCGAAGGTGGCGAACTTCTCCATTGACCTACCCCAAGCAGCGGTGGGCATCCAGGTGTCGGGCACCTTCGGTTCCCGCCAGGAAGAGGCCCAGCGCCTCGGCCGACTCCTTCGACCCAAGCCAGACAGCAGCGAGGTCTTGTTCTACACCGTGGTCACACGAGACACCCTGGACGCCGAGTACGCCATGCACCGCCAACGCTTCCTCGCCGAACAGGGCTACGCTTATCGCATCATGGATGCCTCAGACCTCAAACGCGGCCTATAGACTGTGGCCTATGACTGAACAACCATTCCGCTTCAACGTCGACGAAGAATACGCCAAAGAACACAACGAACTTATTCGAAATACCAAGAACCTCGTTACCTCAAGCATCGCTCTGTTCGTCGTCTGCCTCATCGCGGGCGTCATAGTCTGGTTCCTCGTCGACCCGACCTCCCCCTGGCGCCTACTCGGATCCCTCTCCCTTATCTTTTTCGGCACCATCATGCTGATCGTCGGTCTTGCTATTCCTCGCGCGGTTCCACGTACCCAAGCAATTTACGACGCCAACCCCCTCTCTCCCGCTGTCATCACCGATGACAAGGGCACCACAGTTACCCTCACCGCGTTAGTAAACACAGTCGTTGACCAGCGGTCCCCTGCCGAATGGGCGCTCACCTCAACTGTGGTGCAACGGATCCCCGGCGTCACTCCAAAGGTTGGGGCTGCAGTTCCGTGCGTCGCTGTGGGAGGCCAGCGCACATCCCGCGACAAGGCCCACTGGGCAACGATTACTCCGATGCCAATCGCGTGGGGCACCCCTTCCGAGGAAGTTATCAAACAAGCCACGGACTACATCCCCGACGATCAGTGGCGCGCCCTCAAGCAAGCTATCCGCGACGAGGATCTAGTCAAGAAGTCTAGAAATGAGCTCATAGCTCTTTAGGCCGACATCCTCACCTCTGCGTACGCCCCAGGGAATGCTCAAGCCCTGGGGCGTATTGCTTGCGCCATGCCTCAGCCATTGAGGCCAGGTAGCCTGAGAAGCCTAACACTTTGAACGGAGACCCAAGATGAACGATGCTTTTCCCCTTCGCACCCCTCGCCTTATCCTCACTCCTCCCACGGACCAAGATATAGACGCCATTTTTAGGATCCACGCCGACGCCCGCACCTATCAACACCGTCCCGACCTCGCGATGAAAAACCGCAAAGAGGCAGAGGAGTTGGCGCGCACATGGCAAGAAAACTGGGATGAACAGGGTCTTGGCTACTACGTAGTGTCCACGATTGACGGAACAACCATCGGGTTTACTGGAGTACGCCACAGTGAGGAAGCCGGTGAACAGGTACTCAACCTCTATTACCGATTCGCCCCTGAATCTCAGGGCCAGGGATACGCAAAGGAGGCCGCATCAGCGGCGATTGCCAATGCACAGGAACGCTTCCCGCAGCTTCCAATCATCGCTATCATCGACCCCACTAATGAGGCATCGATCGGTTTAGCATTGAGGCTCGGACTCCACCACGTCCATGGTGCGGGTGTACCGAACGATTACGAGGTCTACCGCCTCTCCTGACTTCTCAACTCAACGCGGCGGGGTTCTCGACGCGAGCCTCTCTAGATACATCCCCGTTTGTTTGTTGTGTGTGGGTGCACAAAAAAGAGTGTGGTGGGTACCACCACCCCCACAACGGGAACAGTGACACCCACCACACACAGGAAAATGAAGTTATAGGCCGGCGGTAACCTACTCTCCCACACCCTCCCAGGTGCAGTACCATCAGCGCGGGCGGGCTT
>NZ_JAGPYU010000020.1:0-27698 GCF_024453945.1 Corynebacterium sp. CCUG 61414 | reverse complement strand
ACGGCGCCGATGCCGTGTGCATTGATGATGCATTGTTAACCATGATTCCGGACCACAACCACTTGACACAGAGCGTTCGAGCAGGCGCTGAGGCGTTTCCCCAGGTCGCGAAAATCCAATGAGGGAATTTGGTGTCACCCCAACCGGGCCGAGTGCCAAAGGACGCAACCGCTTATTTGCGACCTGGGCTTTTCCCGAGTTCCTCGGAACGAATTGCGTCCTTTGGCACTGGCTCCTAGAGCGCTAGCGGCAACCTACCTGAGGCGCTCCTTGCGCAGCTGGTCCACCTCGGGCAACGCGAGTGGGGTGAGTTCCTGGGCGTGGATGCCGAGGGCGCGGGCGAGGAGGAGGTCGGCAAGTTCGGGGTTGCGGGCCAGGGCGGGGCCGTGCATGTAGGTGGCGATGACACTGCCCTGCACAACGCCCTCAACGCCAGCCCGAGAACCAGCACCCACGTTGTTGCCCACGCCGCGTTTCACCTGGCCGAGTGGGGAGGCGTCGGGGCCGAGGGTGGTGCCGCCCATGTGGTTTTCGAATCCGGTGAGGGGGGCGGAGAGGCCGTCGAGAAGTGGGTGGGATTGGACTTCCCCGATGGCGCGCTCCGACATGGGGGAGGTGCGGACGTCGAGGACGCCGATGCCGGCGACTTCCTCGCCGTGGGCGGTGAAGCTGTGGCCGAGGACCTGCATGCCGGCGCAGACGGCGAAGACGGGGCGGCCGGCGTCGATGGCGCGCTGCAGGCCGGGGGATGCTTGCAGGCGGGAGGCCGCAATGATTTGGGCGGAGTCCTCGCCGCCGCCGAGGGTGTAGATGTCGCAGTCGGAGGGGATGTCCTCGGTGAGGGGGATGGGTCGGATGTGGGTGTCGATGCCTCGCATGCGGGCGCGTTGGCGCAGGACGAGTGCGTTGCCGTCGTCGCCGTAGGTGCCGAGTACGTCGGGCAGCAGCAGGCCGATGGTCAAAGTGTTAGTCACGGTCCAGCTCCTTGTGTAGGTCCTTTTTGAGGTCGCGGAAGGCGGTGTAGTTGGCCAGCACTTCGACGCGGCCGGGTGGGCAGGCGCGGATGGCGTCGACGCAGTTGTGGATCAGTTCGTGTTCGATGTCGGCGTAGAGCAGGCGCACGGCGAGGTCGGTGCCGCGTTCGCCGGCGGCTTTGACGGCGATGCCGTGGAAGTCTTCGAACTTGACGTCCCAGAGCCAGGAGAGGTCTTCGCCGTCGGCGACTTGGCCGTTGACGGCGATGACGAGGCCGTCGGCGGTGCGGTCCACCATGGAGAGGGCCTCTTGCCAGCCTGCCGGGTTCTTGGCCAGCAGGAGGCGGACTTCGTGGTCGCCGAAGTGGATGGTGGAGTAGCGCCCGGCGACGTCTTGGACGTCGGCGACGGCGGCGAGCGCGGAGGCGAGTGGTACACCGAAGACGTCGACGGCGCAGGCTACGGCCTGTGCGGCGTTGCCGCGGTTGGCCCGCCCGGGTAGCGCCAGGTCAAGCGTGACGACGCCCCCATCCGGGCAGCGCAGGCCGTCGTCGGTGACGGCGTAGGTGGGGGTAGGGCGTCGAAACTCGGAGCCATCGGGGAGGGGCTCGACGGCGTACCAGTCGTCCTCGGTGCGTACGACGTGGCCGCCGCTGCGGGGGTTGGTGACGGAGTCTCCGAGCCAGCCAGCGCCCGCGGAAACCCAGATGACGTTGGGGTGGTCCCAGGCGACGGAGGTCATCAGCACGTCGTCGCAGTTAGCGATGACGGTGGCCTCCGGGTGGGCGTTGACGGCGCCGCGGAGGGCGCGCTCGATCTTGTTGATCTCGCCGACGCGGTCCAGCTGGTCGCGCGACAGGTTGAGCAGCACGAACGCCTTCGGCTGCAGCCGGTCGGCGACGTGGGGGACGTGCAGCTCGTCGACCTCGAGGGCGATCGTGGAGGCGTCCTTGCCCGCCATGAGCGCGGAGATGATGCCGGCGTCCATGTTGTCGCCGCCGTCGTTGGTGGCCACGGTCCTGGTGGAGCGCAGCGCCGCCACCAGCATCTTTGTGGTGGTGGACTTGCCGTTCGTGCCCGTCACCAGCACGGCCGGGCGCCCCTTGGACAGGCCTGCCATGATGTTCGGGTCGATCGCGTTGGCAACGAGCCCGCCGATCATGCCGCCGGCGCCGCGGCCGGTGGCGCGCGACGCGAACGTGGCGGCCTTCGCGGCGGCCAGCGCAACAGAGGTACGCAGTTGTGAGAGCATGCCTCTACGTTAGTCGCGCGCTACGGCCTGGAGAAACTCCTGCGCGCTGAGCACCGGGATGTTTTTGCGGTGCGCGTGCATCGCTTTGCCACGCAGTTCTGCGCCGCGGGAGGGGGCGTCGGATACTACGAGGGATGCGGTGCGTGTGAGCTTTTCTTGGTAGTTCAGCCCGGCGTCGAGCGCGGCCTGGATGAGCTCGTCGGGGTCGACGGCGACGTCGTCGGAGATGGAGATCTCCATGCCTGGCTTGAGGCCCGCACCCGTGTAGACGCCCGGATTATCGACGTCCCCTTCGCGCTTATGCGCGTCCACCCGCAGTGCGGAGCGCTGCAGGCCGAAGCGGTCCGCCTTGAGGTCCTCCGGGTCAATGCTGGTCAGCGTGCCGTTTTCGCGCAGCTGCAGGTACACCGCGACGAGCTTCAGTGTGGCCGCCCGGGAGAGTTCCTCCTCGGGGACGCTGGCGCGTTCGACGGTGGCGGTGGCCGGTTCGGAGAGCACGCCGACTTGGTTGGCCACGGCGTTGAGTCGCTCGTCGATGAGGATGTGGCCCTGGCGGCGCGCGCTGCCGAGGATGTCCACGATTGCTTCGGGGCGCGGGATGTGGCCGACGCGCTGGCGGCGCCGGTTGTGTTTGCGGGCGCGTTGGCGGTTGGCGCGGGCGGCGGCGTTCATGGCGCGGCGCGACTCGGAGACGAGGTACCCCCACTCCGTGGGGCTGTCGAGCACGATGAGGGTGCGGTCGTCGATAAGCTTGTTGAGTGTCTTGAGGTGCCGCGCGAACCGTGGCGCCTGAGCGAAGTCGCTCTTCTCCAGGTTGTGCAGGTGGCGTGGGCCGGCGTCTTTGACCGGGTTGAATACGGCGTGGAAGTCCTCGCCGACCTCGCCGTTTTCGTCGAACGTGACCGCATCGAGGGTGAGCAAACGCCCCGTGGAGGGGTGGATGCTTGTCGAAAGGGCGCTTACCGCGACGAACGGAAAGAGCTCGTGGTCAGGTGTTGTCATCACTCTGATAGTAGCTATGGCCACTGCACGCGGTGTAATGGCCCGCCGAGCGGCGTGTCTGACTGGATCTGCAGGCCGCCGAAATTGTACTGGTAGTCGGGGGCAGGCGCTGGTGCAGGGGCCGGCGCGGGCTGTTCCTGCACGGGAGCGGGCTGCTGCACAGGCGCTGGTGCAGGCGCAGGGGCGGGCACGGGCGCAGGCGTTGGGGCCTGCCACACCGGGGCCGGCTGTGCTGGCATCTGGTACGCCGGTTCCTGTTGCGCCGGGGCTGGCGCCGAGGCCGGCTCAGACGCGGGCTCCGAAGAAGGCGGTGTGGTCTCCTCGGTGGTCTGTTCCGTCGACCGCTTCGAAGGTTCCGGCTTCTGGCCGGACTTGCTCGGGGAGTGCGCAGGCTCCGTCATGTACGTGGAAACTGTGTCCGGCGAGCCGCTCCACTGCTCGCTGAACGCCACCGAGCCGATCAGTGCGATCAGCAGCGCGCCGATGACAGCGGCTACCCAGCGCATCGGGTGGATCGGCTGGTTCTTCTTCGGCTGCGCCTCCGGGGCCTTCTCGTCCGCCGGGGTCTCCACGGCGGGGAACTCCTCCGAATCAGCCTTCGCTGCGGCGGACTTGGCCACCGCGTCGGCGCTGTCTTCCAGCTCCTCTGGGCGTACCACGGGGATCACGGTGGTCGCCGACATCGCCGAGGTATCCGGGTGGCGCGGGTGGACCTGCACCGGCGGAATCGGGGAGAGGGGCGGAAGCACGTCCGGGGCGAGTGGGCCAACGGTCACGCTCAACGACGGCTTGCCACCCAGCGGCGCGAGGTAGCCGTGAGCTACCGCCAGCAGGCCACGCTCGCTGAGGGACTGCAGCGTCGGCAGCAGCGCGGTGGCCACTGGCCCCACCAGGGTGCCGACGGCCCGATCCCCAATCGCGACCTGCACAGTATCTTCGGCAGCATCCTCAGTGGCGCTCAGCGTGAGCAGGTAATGCTTCCGGTCCAGCACCGAAACTTCCTGGGCTTCCTGCGCGTCCGGGAGGAAGGAGACGTCGTAGGTGCGGGTGTCGTCGAGAAACACCCACGGCTCGGTCGGGGGCTGGTTGGTGGGGATGCACAGGCCGGGGCGTGGCAGGCGGAGGACGGTTTGCAGGGAGCCGTCCGCAAGGCGGGTGGCGCGCACCGTGACCTGCGGGATCATCGAGGCTTCCACGATCCAGGACAGCTCCGCGTACTCGCGCGCGTCCGAGGCGCTCATGCTGCCGAGCACCGAGTCCTGGAAGTGAATGTCGAACCCGCCGCCCTCAGCGCGCGGGATAAGCAGCGCCGCGAGGTCCGCAACGTCCGTATCGGCGGAATCGAGCAGGTGAATGATGTGCTCTTGCTCCGCCTCGTGCACCGGGATGTTGCGAACAGCACCAAGCCCGTGGTCTGGAACCACGTATGTTGTTGCCATTTCGCCCTGCCTTACCCGGTGCTGCCTCGCCAGTAGATAAATCTCCGAGCAATGAGTATAAGGCGCGCACCTGGGTAAACACATGTCGACCTGTGGAGGCGTGTGACACGTCACGTTCGTACGCAGCGCGGATTCTTATTCGCTGAGAGAGGCGTAAGAGAAGCGAGCGCGCTTTATCACTCGCATCTCAGTCCGCCAGGCAGAACGACCCCCCTAACGGGGGTGGTGTTACGCGACCGTCGAACGGTTCACCGCGGACACGATGGCCTGCATCGACGCCAACGTCGTCGATCCTGCCACGCCAGCGCCCCACGCACACTTGCCGTCGACATCCGCGTAGATGTAGCAGGCCGCGTCGGCGTCGTCACCCGCGGAGCGGGCGCGCTGCGAGTAGTCCTGCACCTCGACGTTGATGCCGATGTGCTCCAGCGCGTTCGCGAATGCCGCGATCGGGCCGTTGCCGACACCCGTGACTTCGTGGTCCTGGCCGTTGTAGGTCACGCGCGCGCGGATCCCGGTCGTCGTGGCGTCCGTGCCCTCCTCATCCGACGTGCGGAAGGAGTGCAGCTCCAGTGGCGAATCTGGGTCCAGGTAGGTCGTGGCGAAGATGTCCCACATGTTCTTCGAGTTGACCTCGCCGCCCTCGTTGTCGGTGATGTTCTGCACCACCGCGGAGAACTCCGGCTGCATCGCCTTCGGCATATCGATGCCGTGGTCCGTCTTCATGATGTAGGCAACGCCACCCTTGCCGGACTGGGAGTTGACGCGGATGACAGCCTCGTAGTCGCGGCCCACATCCTTCGGGTCGATCGGCAGGTATGGGACCTCCCAGACCGTCTCGCGCAGCTCTTCCCACTGCACCTCAGTGGAGTTCGCGCCGGGGCGCACCTTGCTCGCCAGTGCGTCCAGGCCTTTATTAATAGCGTCCTGGTGCGAGCCGGAGAACGCCGTGAAGACCAGGTCGCCGCCGTATGGGTGGCGCTCGGGGACGCGCAGCTGGTTGCAGTACTCCACGACGTCGCGGATGCGCTGGATATCAGAGAAGTCGATCTGCGGGTCGACGCCCTGCGTCAGCATGTTCAGGCCCAGTGTGACCAGGTCGACGTTGCCGGTGCGCTCACCGTTGCCGAACAGGCAGCCTTCGATGCGGTCCGCGCCCGCCATGTAGCCCAGCTCGGCCGCGGCGATGCCTTCGCCGCGGTCGTTGTGGGGGTGCAGCGACAGGATGATGGAGTCGCGGCGCTTCAGGTTGCGGTGCATCCACTCCACCGAGTCCGCATACACATTTGGGGTAATCATTTCGACGGTCGCCGGCAGGTTGATGATCATCGGCTGCTCAGGGGTCGCGTCCATGATCTCGACGACGGCGTCGCACACCTCAACCGCAAAGTCCAGCTCAGTGCCGGTGAAGGACTCCGGCGAGTACTGCCAGCGCCAGTTCGTGTCCGGGTAATCCTTCGCGATGCCCTTGATCAGCTCCGCCGCGTCCGTCGCCAGTTTCTTGATCGCCGGGCGGTCTTTCCGGAACACCACTTCGCGCTGCAGCTTCGACGTCGAGTTGTAGAAGTGCACGATCACGTTCTTCGCGCCCGAGCACGCCTCGAACGTGCGATGAATCAGGTGCTCACGGGCCTGCACCAGCACCTGGATGGTGACGTCATCCGGGATCATGTCCTGCTCGATGATCTCGCGCACAAAGTTGAAGTCAGTCTGCGAGGCGGACGGGAAGCCCACCTCGATCTCCTTGTAACCCATCTCCACCAGCAGGTTGAACATGCGGCGCTTGCGCTCCGGGTTCATCGGGTCAATCAGGGCCTGGTTGCCGTCGCGCAGGTCCACCGCGCACCACTGTGGCGCGTGCGTGATGGTGGCGTCTGGCCAGGTGCGATCCGGCAGGCGGATAGGCTCTACCTCCTGCGCAAACGGCAGGTAGCGGTGCGCTGGCATCTTCGATGGCTGCTGCTTATTCCAGGCTGGTTGGGTGGTCATTGTGGCTGTTCTCCTTCGTGGCGAGTTTCACGGTCGGCGTGCACAAACTCCGCGACGGGCGCCGGCCGTGTTACAACGAGGCCTGTATCCCGCCGCGGCAGATTAGGAGCAGCAGCTGATGTGACATGCGCCAAAGCATACACGGTTTGGGCCTATCCCACTTGAATACTGACCCGTGTGAGCATCGCCGCGCTGGCCAGCATCATAATTATCGACGCCACCATCGCTACCCAACCCCCAACACTGGACACGGCGAAGTTCTCCCCAAGCAGCACGATGCCCAAGGTGAGTGCAACCAGCGGCTCAACAACCTTCATGGCCGGCAGCGTGGTGGCCAGCTTGCTGGCGCCGAACGCGAACTGCTGCACTGCCGTGCCCAGCACCGCGCAGGCCAGCATGGCCCAGAACTGCCACGACTCCACAAGTCCAACGACTCCGCCGTGTACGTAGGCGTCCACAGCCACCTTGGAAAACACCGCCAGGTAGCCGAAGATCGCGCCGCACAGGATGCCGTAGGCCAGCGCCTGCGTAGCGGCGCCACGGGTGCGGGCGAACGCGACCGTCCCGACCATCCAGGCCAGCCCAACCCCGATTGCCAGCACCCAGCCGACCATCCCCGGCGGGGCGGTGCCCGGAACCGGGCGGCCCACCAGGATCACCACCGCAACGAAAATGGTCAGCAGCGTCGCCCACGCCGTGCCCTGCGGCGACATTGTGCGGTGCTCCACGCGCGCCGAAAGTAGCAGCGTGAACATCAGTGACAGCACCAGAATCGGCTGGACTACCAGCAGGGATCCGAACGCCAGCGCCAGCGCCTGAAATCCGTACGCGGCCAGCGCAAGGGCGAGCGATGCCCACCAGGCGGGGCGTCGCAAAGAAGAAAGCGGTGAGGGATTGACCTCCGTTGTGGAGCGGCCGGCGCGCAAGATGCGGTGGCGCCACACCGTCCCCACCGCGATGAGCAGCGCAGACGTGAGCGCAAAGCTAATCGCAAGGAAGTCGTTCTGCATGGTCAACGATAATACTAATTTTCTGTGCCATGTCGCCCCATAGTCGTTTTTGGGACGCTATTCTTATAGTGCGGATTTTCACGCGACAGTTTTTACACCGATGGAAGGTTCTACCATGGCATTGATCGTGCAGAAATACGGGGGCTCGTCCCTCGAAAGCGCCGACCGCATACGCGCGGTTGCTGAACGCATCGTTGCCACTAAGAAGCAGGGGCACGATGTCGTGGTGGTGTGTTCCGCAATGGGCGACACCACCGACGAGCTGCTGGACCTCGCCGCCCGCGTCAACCCAACCCCACCCGCCCGCGAGATGGACATGCTGCTCACCGCAGGCGAGCGCATCTCGAACTCGCTGGTCGCGATGGCGGTCGCATCCTTCGGCGCTGATGTGCAGTCCTTCACCGGCTCGCAAGCGGGCGTCATCACCACCGAGCGCCACGGCAACGCCCGCATTATTGAGGTGACGCCGGGCCGCGTCCAAGAAGCTATCGACGCCGGCCGCATCGCCATCGTCGCCGGCTTCCAGGGCGTCAACCGTGACACCAAGGACGTCACCACCCTCGGCCGCGGCGGGTCCGATACCACCGCCGTCGCCCTCGCCGCCGCCCTCGGCGCCGACGAGTGCGAAATCTACTCGGACGTCGACGGCGTCTACACCGCCGACCCACGCATCGTCCACGATGCCCGCAAGCTCGACAAACTCTGCTTCGAAGAGATGCTTGAGCTCGCCGCGTCCGGCTCGAAAATCCTTGTGCTGCGCAGTGTGGAATATGCGCGCGCATTCAACGTACCCATGCGGGTGCGTTCGTCATACAGCAACGATCCCGGCACCCTCGTCGCCGGAGCATTGGAGGATATCCCCATGGAAGAAGCAGTACTGTCCGGCGTTGCCACCGACGCCTCCGAAGCGAAAATCACCATCCTCGGCGTCAAGGACCTGCCAGGGGAGGCCGCCAAGGTGTTCCGCGTCCTCGCCGACAACGAGATCAACATCGACATGGTGCTGCAGAACATCTCCAGCCTCCACAACCTGACCACCGACATCACCTTCACCCTCCCAATTGCCGACGGCCCCCGCGCCATGGAACTGCTCAAGGCCCTCCAGGCGAAAGAAGGCTGGGACAACATCACCTACAACGACCAGATCGGCAAGGTGTCCCTCATCGGTGCAGGCATGAAGACCCACCCGGGCGTCACCGCCGACTTCACCGAAGCACTTCGCGACGCCGGCGTGAACATCGACATGATCACCACCTCCGAAATCCGCATCACTGCCGTTGTACGCGAAATCGACCTTGAGGAAGCCACCCGCGCTATCCACGACAAGTTCGAACTCGGCGGCGACGAACCAGCCATCGTCTACGCTGGCACCGGACGCTAAGAAAGGACACACTTCATGACCACCATCGCAGTAGTAGGTGCAACCGGCCAGGTCGGCCGCGTCATGCGCGAAATCCTCGCCGAACGAGACTTCCCAGCGGACAAAGTGCGCTTCTTCGCATCACCACGCTCCGCGGGTAAGCACCTCGAATACCGCGGCCAGGACGTCGTCGTCGAAGACCTCACCCAGGTCACCGAAGACTCCGTCGCCGACGTCGACATCGCGCTCTTTTCCGCAGGCGGCGGCACCTCCAAGCAGTGGGCCCCAGTCTTCGCAGCCGCCGGCGCCACCGTCGTAGACAACTCCTCCGCGTGGCGCAAGGACGACGACGTCCCCCTCATCGTCTCCGAGGTCAACCCCGACGAAGCCAAGGCGCCAGCCAAGGGCATCATCGCGAACCCGAACTGCACCACCATGGCAATCATGCCCGTGGCCAAGGCACTCCATGACGCCGCCGGCCTTCACACCATGCGCGTAGCCTCCTACCAGGCCGTATCCGGCTCCGGCCTCGCCGGTGTGCAGGCGCTTGCAAATCAGGTCGCCGAAATCGGCGAGCGCAACACCGAACTCGCCCTCGACGGCTCCCTCCTCCAGCCCGAGGAGCTCGGCCCATACGTCGCACCGATCGCCTTCAACGCGCTGCCACTCGCCGGCAACCTCGTCGACGACGGCACCGAAGAAACCGACGAGGAGCAGAAACTCCGCAACGAATCGCGCAAGATCCTCTCCATCCCAGACCTGCGCGTCTCCGGCACCTGCGTCCGCGTCCCAGTGTTCACCGGGCACACCATGGTCGTCCACGCCGAGTTTGAGAAGGAAATCACCCCTGACCAGGCTCGCGCCGTCCTTGAGGCCGCGCCGGGCGTCTCCGTCGTCGACGTACCGACCCCTCTCGCCGCCGCCGGCAAGGACGATTCCCTCGTCGGCCGCATCCGCCAGGACCAGGCCGTCGACGGCAACCGCGGCCTCGTGTTCGTCGTCTCCGGCGACAACCTGCGCAAGGGCGCCGCACTGAACACGATTCAGATCGCGGAGCTGCTTGTGAAGTAGCTTTTCTGGCTTCTTGAGGGCACTTGAGGGCGCTTGAGGGCGGTCCCCTGGGGTTTGCTCCCTGGCGGGGCCGCTTTTCTGCTTCGGCTTTTGGGGCAGGCCGGTCCGTGACCAGGGAAATGCCCCAATACTTTCTTGGATCCTGGGTTTGAGGTGTGGTTGCTAGGTAGCCAGTGCCAATGGACGCACCGGAAAACATCTAGCACATTGCTGACCTGCAGTGTTGAATGGCTGCACCAAAACCGGTTGCGTCCTTTGGCACTAGGCCTCTCTGGGTGCACACCAAATTCGCCCATGCAGAATCGACGACCTGGGGAAACGCTCAGGGCTGCTCCTGAAAGCGGGAATTTGGTGTCGGACCGGGTGGTGGGGACACCACATTCCATCAAGTACTGCCTACGACCTGGGGAAACGTTCCGACTCCTCTCCGAAAAACAGGAATTTGGTGCGCGCATCCTTGCTTGGGCTAAAGAAAAAGTGCCAAAGCACGCATCTTGCGTCCCTTGGCACTTGGCGGAGCAGGATTATTTAGCCTGGCTCTCAGCTCCGTCCGTCTCGAGGACTTCTTCCGCTTCGAGGGCCTGCTCGGCCTCTTCGATCATGGCTTCCTTGAAGTCCTTATTTTCCATGACGGACTTCTCGGTAATCTTGTCCAGCTCGCGCTGGTCGTGGCGGGTGAACTTCACGCGCGGATCGAGTTTGTCCTTCATGAGCTCGAGGGCGCGGCGTCGCAGGCTGCCTTCGTGGCGCAGGGTTTCCGAGCCGCGGATGCGGGCTGATGTGACCACGACGATGAGTACGAGGCCCAGGTAGCCCAGGATCGGGTAGACGAACGAGATTAAGTCCTTGAAGCCGACGAAGGACAGGACGAACCCGATCAGGCACGCGGAGATGTAGATGACGCGGAACTTCTGCTGGCGACCGCGTGCCAGGCGCTTGCCCAGGGCGTAGAACATGCCCAACGAGGTGGCGAAAATCATGCCGAAGATCACGAACGTCATGATGAGGCCGAGTGTTGGGTTGATGTTGTTGATGAGGGTGAGCATCGGCATGTCGTGGCCGTTGACGTCGCTGATGCTGACCATGAGGCCCATGCCGAGCAGGAGCAGCATCGCGAGGTAGGCAATACCGCCGAAGAGGCCGCCGAGGCCGGTTTCGCGCGGGTCGAGGTAGTTGCCGCCGATGACGACCGCCATGGACACAACGCAGATGAAGTTCAGGCCGGTGTAGTTCAGCGCGGCGATCCACCAGTTCGGCAGCTCGGTTGCGACGTCCTGGGCTGCGATGTTGATGCTATCCCAGTCTGGCTGCGCGTTGACGATGGTCCAGGTGCAGCCGCCGATCACGAAGATCAGGAGGAATGGGGTGAGGATGCCGATCGCGCTGGTCACCTTATTGACGTCCAGCATGCCAACACCGAGCACCATTGCCAGCATGATGACCGCGCCGATCCAGACCGGGATACCGAACTGCTGGTTCAGGTTCGCGCCCGCACCTGCGAACATGATGAACCCGATGGAGAACAGCGTGATGATGGTCGAGATGTCCAGAACCCAGCCCATGACCTTGCCGGTGATGTTACCGAGCACTTCCATGTGTTCAGTCGCCTGGAAGTAGGAGCCAAGCTGGAGGATGGAGATGCCGCCGACCAGCATCAGGGCCGAGCTCAAGAGTGCTCCCCAAACGCCTTGCGTGCCGAAGGCTACAAAGTACTGCATCGCTTCCTGGCCGGACGCAAACCCGGCGCCGACAACGATGCCGATGAAGGCAAAGGAGATCGCTATTGCGTTTCGAATCATAAAAGGCAGTGTAGTTGATGGGATAGGCCGGTTCGGTGAACCTAGGACTTTTTCTGTTCAGCTGAAAGAGAGTCATTCATCCGCGGTAGCGCGCTGCGCTGCGTCCCTTTCGCGTTTGAAGGCGAAGACGTCGTCGGCGTAGAGGCGCCGGTGCGCCCCGACTTTGTGGCCGGCTAATTGGCCGGTGTCGATGAGCTTCACGACGTGAGGTCTGGACACGTGGAGGAGGTCCGCCGCCTGCTGGGTGGTGAGCTCTTTTTGTACCGGAACAATTTCAACCGGCCTGCCCTCCGCCTCGTTGGCGAGCACTTCGCGTAGTGCAGAGGCAGCGGATCGTGGAATGCGTATCGGCTGCTGGGACCCATCGACGACAATGTCGACGCTGCTCGAGTGGGGTTGTGAAAGCGCGATGTCAAGGTCTTCGAGGGCCTGCTGTGCAATAAACGAAAAGGGGGTAATGAGCTAGGTCTGTTCCGTAAGTCGCATGATGTCTTTTCGTGCGCGGGCGACGCGGGAGCGGATGGTCCCGATGCGCACGCCAGCGATTTTGGCGGCTTCCTCGTAGCTGTAGCCGAGCACTTGCGTGAGGACGATGGCTTCGCGCCTGTCAGGGGCGAGTTCGTTGAGGAGGTTGTGGGCGTCGATAACTTCGGGCCACAGGTTCGGGTCGTCGGTGCTGGGCTGTTGGGTGGCGACGTCGTCGTAGTCACTGTTGGTGGCGCGCGGGCGGCTGCGGTCGTGGCGCACGGAGTCGATCCAGGTGCGGCGCGCGATGGAGAGGAGCCACGTGCGGGCGGTGGAGCGGCCGGCGAAGCGTGGGAGGGCGCCGAGGGCGCGCAGGTAGGTTTCCTGGGTGAGGTCGTCGGCGGCGTCGTGTCCTGCGAGGTGGGCGAGGAGGCGCCAGACGTCGTCCTGGGTGGCGGCGATGAAGTCGGTGAGGGCGGCTTTGTCGCCCCGACCTGCCCGGAGGGCAAGGTCGGTGACGTACTGGCTATCGCTGCTGTTCACGAATAAAAAGGGTACCAGTATTGGAAAAACCCTTGATGCCACTCTGATATTCGCGTACTGTATAAATCGAACCCTAACAATAAGGAGGGCCTAACAATGGCAGAGAAGAACGTAGACCACATCCTTTCGAACGGCGAACGTCCAGCGGGCAAGGGTCAAACCACCCAGCTCGCCGGCCAGCCCGTCCCATCGGAAAACGTGAGTGTTACGCAGGGCCGTCAGGGCGCGAATGTCCTGGATGACATTCACCTCATCGAGAAGCTTGCGCACTTCAACCGCGAGAATGTCCCCGAACGTATTCCACACGCGAAGGGCCACGGAGCATTCGGTGAGCTGCACATCACCGAGGACGTGTCCAAGTACACGAAGGCGAAGCTCTTCCAGCCTGGCACCGTCACCCCGATGGCTGCACGCTTCTCCACCGTTGCTGGTGAGGCAGGCTCCCCAGACACTTGGCGTGACGTTCACGGTTTCGCACTGCGCTTCTACACCGAAGACGGCAACTATGACATTGTCGGCAATAACACCCCGACGTTCTTCCTGCGCGACGGCATCAAGTTCCCGGACTTCATCCACTCCCAGAAGCGCCAGCCGAACTCCGGCCTGCGCGATGACGAGATGCAGTGGGACTTCTGGACCCGCACCCCTGAATCTGCTCACCAGGTGACCTACCTGCTCGGCGACCGCGGCACTCCGAAGACCTCCCGTCACCAGGACGGATTCGGCTCCCACACCTTCCAGTGGATCAACGAGGAAGGCACCCCAGTTTGGGTCAAGTACCACTTCAAGACCCGCCAGGGCTGGGAATGCTTCACCGACGAAGAAGCCACCGAGAAGGCCGGCACGGACCCGGACTTCCAGCGCGAGGACCTCTTCAATGCCATCAAGGAGGGGGACTACCCAATCTGGGACGTCAAGGTCCAGATCATGCCGTTCGAGGAAGCGAAGGACTACCGCTTCAACCCGTTCGACCTCACCAAGACGTGGTCGCAGAAGGACTACCCGCTTATCGACGTCGGCTACTTCGTCCTCAACCGCAACCCGAAGAACTTCCACGCCCAGATCGAGCAGCTGGCACTCGACCCAGCCAACCTGGTCCCAGGCATTGGCCTGTCCCCGGACCGTATGCTGCAGGCTCGCGTCTTTGCGTACTCTGACCAGCAGCGCTACCGCATCGGTGCCAATTACAAGGACCTGCCGGTCAACCGCCCGATCAACCAGGTGAACACCTACGCCGAGCGTGGCTCCATGGCGTACTTCTTCAACGAGGAGAACGAGCCAAACTACAGCCCGAACTCCTACGAGAAGGGCGCCGGCTACCTCGACGACGGCGAAACCTCCGCCAGCGGCCAGGACCTCGGCCTCGCCGAGAACCTCTACATCAACCCGGACCCGGAGGGCACCGACCTGGTGCGCGCCGCCTACGTTAAGCACCCCGAGGATGACGACTTCGGCCAGGCCGGCACCCTCTACCGCGACGTCTTCGACGACGCCGCCAAGGAACGCTTCGTGCACAACATCACGAACAAGATGATGGCGATCACCAACAAGGAGATCGAGGAGCGCGTCTACGAATACTGGGGCAAGGTCGACGCTGACCTGGAAACCAAGGTCCGCGAATCCTTCGCCGCTAAGCGAGCTGCGCAGCAGAAGTAACGCTTAAGCCCTGAACGCTTAAACCTGCCAGGACGGTGACGTCCCGGCGGGTTTTGGTGTTTGTTGGGCAAGCTCGGCGGTTCAGATGGCGGCGCCTGAGCGCCACCCTCCCAGAACCGGAACCTAGATCCGGTGGTTCGGCCGGTTCGGGTGCCGGTCGCGCTTATCGGAGACGGTCACGCCGTAGAGGGTGCGGCCCATGATGAAGGAGCCGACGGAGCCGACGATCCATACGCCGGTGATGGCGATGATGGCGCGGAGGAAGTCGTTGAGGTCGAATCCGGTGGTGGACCAGGACCAGATCAGTTTGGCAACGACCAGGATCGGGAAGGCGAGGCAGACGGTTGGTCCGAGCAGGTTCGCACGGGTCAGGGCATCGGGGGCGCGAAGCTGCAGGAGCGCGGTGGCGACCACCAGTAGGGTGGCCACGATGACGAGCGCTGCGACGATGATTTCGATGATGGTCATTAGCGGCGTCCTCTCGTGATGATGCGGGCCATGGAGATGGTCGGGATAACGCCACAGACGAGGCCTGCGAGGATGGCGATTTCGTAGCCGATCATGGTCTGGGTCCAGATGGACCAGACGAGGAAGATGGTGACCATGGCGTAGAAGATGAGGTCGGCCATGACGGCGCGGGAGAGTTCGTCCTTGACCAGGATCAGACCAGCGAGGCCGACGAGCAGGCTGAGCGCCATGACGATGACGCAGCCCATGAGGATCGTTTCAAACATGTTCTAGTCCATCCTTTCCGCTGGTGGCAGGGTGTGGTCGTCGGGGTCGCCGAGGTCCACGTAGGGGTCCCACCCGATGGATGCGGGGTCCAGCGGGGTGGCTTTGACGGCCGGGTTGATGCGTTCTTCCATGTCGATCAGGCCAGCGATCTGATCTAATGGGTCGCTGCCGAACGCCGCTTGGACCAGCAGCACCATCGGTCCGCCTTCCTGGGCGGGGTAGCGCAGCCCGAGGGACAGCGTGCCCGGGGTGACGGTGATGGAGGTGGAGTACCAGAAGATCTGCCAGTCGGTGGTCAGGCGCAGCGGGTAGTAGATGATGATCGGGTCAAGCCCGGTGTTGGGCTTGAACGCGGCCGCGGCGGCGCTGAAGCCTGCGGCGAAGATTTCTTTGATGAGCCAGGCGGTGTAGCCCACGCCGTGTGCGAAGCGTTGCAGCATGGTTAGTTACCTCCTTGGAGGGTGTCCACATCGGGGATGCCGATGGCGTCGTCGCCGAGGACGGCGGTGGTGTAGGAGTCGACGTCGAGAAGGCTGTCGACGGCCGCGGTGCTGGCTGCCCAGAGTGGGCCGGCGCCGATGAACATGCCGAGGGACATGAACATGAGCAGCGCGGACGGTGCGAGCAGCTTCGCGCGGACGTTGAGGGCCTTCGGGTAGTGCTGCATTGGGCGGCCCCAGAAGACGCGCTTCCAGACGCGCATCATGGACAGCAGCGCACCGAAGGACGCGACGATGATGGTGGTGATTGCCACCCAGGAGCGCCAGTCGCCGGGTGTAGCGGCGGCGAGCACGATGGTGACTTTGCCGAAGAGGCCGGAGAACGGCGGGAAGCCGACGATGGAGAACGCGCCGGCGACGAAGACGGCGGAGGTGAGCGGGTCGCGGCGTGCGAGGCCGGACAGCTTCGAGATGGTGCCGGTGCCGTAGGTTTCCTCGATGGCACCGACGTTGAGCACGAGTGCTGCGATGGTGATCATGTGGTGCAGCGTGTACATGAGGCCGGCGGCAAGGGCGTAGCGGGCGTCGTCGTTAGTAAAGGCCAGCATGATGAGGATGAACGGCATGCCGTTGACCATCTGGTAGCCCAGGACGCGGCGCATGGTGTGCTCGGCAAGGCCGGCGAAGCCACCGATGAGCATCGAGATCACCATGATGACGATGATCAGTGCGTTCCAGCGCGCGTCCATGTCGAAGATGACCACCCAGATGCGGAAGAGCATGTAGACGGCCACCTTGGTGTGCAGGCCGGAGAACAGGCCCATGACGGCGGCACTGGTGGAGGGGTAGGTGCGTGGCAGCCAGGTATGGACCGGGAAGACGCCGGCCTTGGCGGCGATGGCGATGACGACCAGGCCGGTGGCCACGGTGATCGGGCCATTGCCGGCCGCGGCACCGCGCAGGGCGGCGATGTTGACCGCGCCGGCCACACCGTAGATGTAGCCCACGCCCATCACGAGCAGTGTCGACGCCGCCAGGTTCACCAGCACGAACGTGCGGGCGGACAGCAGGCGGTTGCGGGTGCCGGTCATGGCGATGAGGCCATAGGACGGCAGCAGCATGACCTCGATCATGACGAAGAAGTTGAACAGGTCCGCGGTGAGCAGCGCGCCGGAGACACCGGTGATGAGCACCAAGGTTAGCGGCGTGAAATAGCGCGCCTGGGTTTCACCGGCCACGCTGGCGAACCAGTTGGAGGTCAGCGCCACGATCATGGTGGTGATCAGCATGATGGCCGAGAACTGGTCGGCGGCGAAGGAGATGCCGACGCCGCCCTGGTACAGGCCGATGACGTGGGAGACGGTGCCGTGCTCGGCGGTGTAGCTGTACAGCCAAATGGCCAGGCCGAGGTTGATGGCGGGGATGATGAGGCCCAGGGCGTCGTTGCCGCGCTTCCAGGGACTGAGCGTCGTCACCGCCGCCATGATGAGTGGCAGCGCGACGAAGACTGGGAGGATTGCGTCCGCACTCATGCGCGTGGTGCTCCTTCCGTGTTGTTCATCTTGTTCGGGTTGAGGCGCGCGGTGCGGCCTGCGGTGGATAGCGCGGACGGGCTCAGGCGCATCAGGTCGTAGGTGCCTGCGACGCCGGTCGGGTTGTCCATGGTGTCGTCATCCTTGCCGAGTGAGGCCAGCATGAGCAGGATCGTGGTCGTCGCCATGGCGATGACGATGGCGGTGAGCACGAATGCCTGCGGGAGCGGGTCGGACAAGTCGGCGAATTCGGTGCGGGAGGGGAATGCCTCGCCGCGCCAGGCACCGACACCGGTGGCAAGCAGCGTCAGGTTGGAGGCGTGCCCGAAGAGGGACATGCCGAAGATGATGCGGACCATGCCGCGCTGCAGGATCATGTAGACGGACCCTGCAACCAGGACCGCGATGGTAAGTGCCATGACCATGTGGTTTACAGCTCCTTCGTGGTAACTGGGCGCGGGTTTTCCGCGGGGTTGAGTGGTGCTGGGTGGGCGTCGACAGGCTCGGCGGGTGCTTCCGGCTCTGGTACATCCGGCAGTGGGTTTTCGCCGCCGCGGGTGTAGGTGAGGTCGGAAATCTCGGTGCCGGGGCGTAGGTAGCCGCCGAGCGCGTTGAGCGCCTGCGTGACCATCCCGAGCACGGCGAGGTAGATGCCGAAGTCGAAGATGAGGGACGTCGTCATGTGCTCCCCAGCGATGGTGCCGTGGATGGCGTACATGAAGCCGCCTTCGAGGAACCCGAGGAAGCCGGAGCTGATGGCGATGATGATGCCCCAGCCCGTCAGCCGGATCGGGGTGAGTTGCTTGACGACGTACGCGTCCGCGCCACGGGACAGGTAGTTGAGGCCGAACGCGGTGGCCAGTACGAGCGCTGCGACGAAGCCGCCGCCGGGTGCTGTGTGGCCACGGAAGAAGATGAGGACGGACAGCAGCGCGAGGATCGGCACGACGAGCGCGGACGCCTTGCGCAGTGGCAGCGAGTTGAGCTGCGACTGGCCGAACGGGCGTGGGCGGGTGCCGGCCTCGAACATGTGACGCGGCATGGACTGGACGACGGCCGCGATGACCACCGCCGCCATGCCCAGCACGGAGAGCTCACCGAGGGTATCGAAGCCACGGAACTCAACGATGATGACGGCGACGATGTTGTCGGCGCTGGTCATCTTGCCGCCCTCGGTGAGGTACCACAGTGCGAGGTCGGAGCGGTCGTGGCGGCCCAGCAGGGCGTAGACGCCGAGGAAGGCGACGATACCTGCGATGACAGCGACGACGGCCGCGAAGACCTTGCGTGAGGTCGGGGTCTTGGGGAAGGTGCGTGGCTGGTAGCGCAGCACCACCATGATGACCACGACGGTGAGGGACTCGACGAGGAACTGGGTGAGTGCCACGTCGGGGGCGCCGAGCATCAGCATCTGCAGGCTCATACCCACGCCGGTGGTGCCGATGAGCACCGCCGCGGCGAGGCGGGAGCGGGTGCGCACCAGGCCGATGACGGACAGGGCGATGATGGCGAATGGGATGAGGTCCCACCACACGTCGATGCCCTCGGCGCGTGGGGCGAGCGGCATGCCGTCGACACCCTGGGTGAGCACTGCGGTGCTGACGCCCAGGACGAGGATGCACAGCACGAGTGGCAGCAGGTGGCGCGACGGGTTGAACGTGTCCGCCATCGCGCCGAGCCAGCGGCCCACCTTGGAAAGCCCGCGGACCATGGCGTTGAGTAGGTCATTGCCGCTGGTTGGCAGCAGCTGCTTGTTCTCGACGGCCGCGAAGAACGGCTTGCGCACGAAGAGGACGAAGCAAACACCCAGCACGAGCACGATGAGCGAGACGATGAATGGCGCGTTCAGGCCGTGCCACAGTGCCAGGTGCGAGTGGAACTCGGTGTCGCCAGTGATGGTGCGCACGCCCGCGTTGATCGGGTTGTCTACCCAGCCGAGCGTGAACGGCAGGACCAGGGAGGTCAGGCCGGGCAGCGCGGCTGGCAGCCAGAGCGCGACGGGCGCTTCGGTGACGTGCGGCATGGGCTTGGTGCCGTCGATAAATGCGCCGAAGACGATCTTCGCCGAGTAGATGAAGGTCAGCAGGGCGGCAAGACCCGCGACGGCGAGCAGCAGCGGGCCGAAGCTGGTGGCGTCGAACGCCGTGAGGATGGATTCCTTCGAAATGAAGCCGAACAGCGGCGGGATGGCGGCCATGGAGGCCGCGGCCACGCAGGTGGAGGCGAAGGTGAACGGCAGCTGCTTGTACAGCTGGCCGAGGCGGCGGATGTCGCGGGAGCCGGCCTGGTGGTCAATGACGCCGATGAGCATGAACAGGGAGGACTTGAAGAGCGCGTGGGCCAGCGTGTGCACCATCGCGGCGGCGAGCGCCGCCGGGGTGCCGATGCCGATCGCCGCGACGATCCAACCCAGGTGGGAAACCGTGGAGTAGGCCGTCAGGTGCTTCAGGTCCGTCTTCGTAATGGCGAAGGCTGCCGACATCAGCGCGGTAAACAGGCCAGTGACCAGCAGCAGCGTGTTCCACGCGGTGACGTCGTGGAAGATGGTGGAGAAGCGCAGCAGGACGTAGACGCCCGCCTTGACCACTGCCGCTGCGTGCAGGAACGCGGAGACTGGCGTGGCTGCCGCCATGGCTTCAGGCAGCCAGAAGTGGAAGGGGAACTGCGCGGCCTTGGTGAAGGCGGAGAAGCCGATGAGCAGTGCCACCGTGGTGGTCAGCCCCGGCGACTGCGCCCAGACCGGCGACGCGAGCACTGCGCTGAGCTGCGTCGTTCCTGCCGCGACGGAGACGACCGCCAGGCCCGCCAGCAGCGTCAGCCCGCCGAAGAAGGTCAGGATGAGCGTGCGGTAGGAGCCGGCCTCGCCGCCGGAGCCGGAGCGGGCGATGAGCATGAAGGACGCGATCGAGACGAGCTCCCAGCCGATGAAGAGGAGCACGGTGTCGTCCGCAAGCACGAGCAGCAGCACCGAGAGGGTAAACGCCGTCATGATGGTGTAGAAGCTGGTGTTGCCCTCGCGCTTCGGCAGGTATGCGGCCGAATATATAAGGACAATGCCGCCAATGACGAGCGCGAGCAACGCAAAGAAGATGCTCAGGCCGTCCGCGCGCAGTGAGAACGCGATTTCGGTGCCGGGCCCGAGGATGTCGTTGGCCCATGTAAGGGACCACGTTTCCACGTTGCCTTGGGAAATGTTAGGAAATTCGCGGCCCAGCGTGACCGCTGCGGCGAACAGCAGGAGCGCCAGCGGCCAGCCTGCTTTCCTGTCGAAAACTCGCACGAGCAGCGGCGATAGCGGAACTGTCGCGGCCACGAATGCGAGCACGAGAGGTAGTGCCATGGTGAACCCTCTCTGAGTTTGGGATTTGAAAACTGTCAGTTGCTTTAAAGGGTAGCAACAAGCTTGGACAAGGCCACAACATCTTTGGGAGCGTGCGGTGTGCCTTCCAGCATTCATGCAGTTGCAGGGGTTACATTGTGCACCATGAAGTGGCGCGTGTTGTGTGTGTTGTTGGTGTGTATTGTTGCGGCGTTCCTGCCGTTGAGTCCGGTGAGTACCTGGATGTCCACGCAGGGGGACGCCAGCGCGCCGCAGCTGCCGTCGGATCGCGGCAACCCGAACGAGGCGCGCCGCGCGGCGGGGGAGGCCAACACGCAGGCGGGCTTTCTCACGCAGGGCACCAAAGAGCTTGTCGACGGCACCTCCCAACTCACCGGCGGCGCCGACGAACTCGTCGCCGCGATCTCCCAGGCGCAGGCTGGTGCGCAGGAGTTGTCGGCCGGGATGGTGCAGCTACAGGCGGCGACGGGCCAGCTCGGGGGTGGCGCGACGGAGGTCGCGGACGCGATTGGCCAGGTTGTTGAGCAGGCCACGGCCTTCGACGCGGTGCGTGGCCAGGTCACGGCTGCCATCGACCGCGCCCTCGTATCGACGAAGGCCTCCAAGGACCCGGACGTCATCGCCGCACGCGAGCAGCTTCAACAACTGAAGGTCCAGGCGGACAATGCCCAGTTGCCGCCGGAGGTTGTCGCCCAGATGAACAAGCTGCGCGACGGCTCCCGCGAGGTAGCCAACCAGCTAGCGGTGCCGGGCTACGCCTACCACGACGGCGTCTACACGGCCACGAACGGCGCCCAGCAGCTGGCGAGTGGACTGACTCAGCTCAATAACGAGGCGCAGGGCGCGGTCGGCGGTATTGCACAGCTTGATGAGGGTGTCGCAAAGATTGACCACATGGCGAACCTGACCGCCGACCAGATTCGCGCGGTGCGTGGCGCGCTCCCGGCGCCGGCGGCGGCGCAGGCGGGTGCGGAGGCGCAGGAGCCGCAGGAGTCCTCGCTGGCTCCGGTCGCGGCGATGCTGGTCGCGGCGCTCGTGGGGCTGGGCGGTGTTGGCGTCGCCGCGGCGGCGTGGATGTCCCGCACGAGGCGCTGGCTGGCGCTGGCGCTGGGCGTCGTTTTGCTGGCGGTCGCCGGTTGGACCCTTGTGTTTATCCTCGGCCACAACTTGAGCCCGGCCGCTCTGGGAATCGCGGCTCTCGCGCTGCTGTGCGGTGCGGCCGCCTCCGTTGGTGTGACGACGGCGCTCGCGGCGCTGTTTGGCCGCGGATGGGGGAGTCTGGTTGCTGCAATCCTGATAATTCTTCAGATGGGGGTAGTCGGGTGGGTTTGGAAAGCCGCCGCGGCTGCCCCTGTTGGTGGGGTCCTCGAGGCACTTTCTTCGGCGATGCCGATGCACTGGCTGGCCGCGTCGCTCTCGAGCGCGGGCAATAACGGCTCTGCGCAGGCACTATGGATTGGTATCGCTATGAGCACGCTCGTCGCGGCGGTCGGGCTGCTGGGCGGAGTACCGCAGCGACGTGACGTTGCGGTTCACGTGGAGGAATAATCCGAGCACACGGACATGGTTCCTACTTTCGGATGGGTTTGTGTTAATCTAGCGATGCTCATTTCAAGTAATAGGGGCTTGGATTGAGTGGTCTCCTTTCGCCCATTGTGGGCAAGAAAGGGGTTAGGGATGGGGAAGGCCCCGTCGGCTTCGGCTGGCGGGGCCTTCACTTATTACCACTTATGCAACGTTAAGAGTGTACGAAGCGCACAGCCCGAATTACGCTGTTACTGACAAATCGTTGTGAAAAGTGAAGGGCAGCCACATGCAAGGCACATTTCCGGGCGCGGGGCGTCGGAAAGTACGTGTTGGAGTTACCGTAACGTCTGCGATCGCGCTCGCGTTGGGGAGTGCCGCCGTGGTCGCGCCTACCCCTGTCGCGCATGCCCAGGAGAACCTGGCATACACCGGTGCGGTGATCGACGCTGAGCAGCAGGCGAAGTCAGAGGGGCTGGGCGATGATGCCTGCCGAGTGGTGCTGGAGAAGGCCGATGACGGCAAGGACGTTGCAGGTTTCAGGTTTGACGCGCTCAACCCTGGTGAGCACTCCGAGAGCGCAACTGAGTTCGGCATCCAGCTGCACTTCAACGCGGACAAGCAGCGCACCTTCACAGATACAGGGTTTAGCGACAGCGGGCCTGTTCCAGTCGAAGTCGGCGAGCTAGGAGTTGTTCCCGCGGGTGAGAAGCTCGATGGCGGTAACCCGTTCACGGTGAACAACACTGCTGAGTCCGCGGAGATTACCGCTTCCCGAATTCAGCGCAACTTGAACGGCGCGTTTCCCTTCACGGAACAGTTCCAGCAACAAGCCCTGAGCCCGGAAGGCCTCACCTTTGCGTGGAAAGGGTCCTACACAAAGGAAGACTCTGACCACCGGTTTTTCGAAAGCCAAAACTTTCAAGCGGACGCGAACGCCAACCCCTGGCCGAGCGAGACAGACGAATGCGTCCCCCTCAAACTTGATTGGGAACACATTTCGAAAGCTGTGATCAAGCCGGGGGAGAAGGTCAAAATCGCCTCCGCCGGTGGGATGTTCACGGAACGCGACCTGGATCGTCTGCGCATACAGGTCGCGGACGGCAGCGGCAAGGTGTTCGAGCACGTCACCATCACGCGCGATGGCTCCGACTTCTTCCTTACCTGGCCGAAGTTCGCCGACGACGCCGAGCTCGACGGCCTCCAGGGCCTCACGTTTACCGCGGTTGCGCTGCCGCGCAGCGTCGAAGAGCTCGAGGCTATCGCTCAGAACCACGCGTACGAAGATACAAGGGTTGGGGTGACGGCCAGCTCCATTGCGCTGCCACGCTACAACACCGCCAACGAGCTCAGCTCGCACGCGATCAGCGTCGACGACACGCTCTACCACGATCCGCAGTTCACCAGGTCTGAGGTCAATATCGCCTCCGGGATCTCAAAGGACGCGATTGTCTTCGAGGAGCGTCGCGACGCAAACGGGCACACCCTCGCCGACTTGAAAGAGGAGTTCGACGCCACCATCACCCTTGACGAGAGCCTCGTCTACGACGGCTGGACCGCCAAGTTTGCCGACGAGGAAAAGGGCGACTACAGGGTGATCATGACGGTGCCGGAGGGCGTCGATAAGCCGACCCCTGGGACGTTTGCGCAGCCTGTGGTGCATGTACGCTACTCGAACGGCTCTCAGGACGCCATCCCGCTGCTCGTGGTCGTCGAGCCGAATCACACGCAGCAGACCAACCTCGAGTACCCCGCCGAGCCAGTGCAGGGCGCTCAAAACGCAACACTTACCGCCAAGGCGAGTCTGACGCGGGTGCTGGGCAAGGGGGACGTCATCAAGCCGAAGAAATTCGAGCTTATCGACGCCCCCTCCGACAAAGACAGCTGGGACGTCACAATCGATAAGGAAGGCACCGTCACCGCGAAGGCGAAGGCAACCGTGCCGAACTTCACCACCATCAAACCCGTGGTGAAGGCGACGTACCCGGACGGCACGACCGACGAAGCGCCGGTGTCCTTCCAGGTGTTCTCGGACGTGAAGGTGCCGTCATATGGCTCGGCCTCGGGCAAGGCGACAGACCGCGTGACGCTCACGCCGACCGTGCCGAAGGTTGGCCTCGGCGGCAACGCGCACGACGAAACGCCGAACCGCTACACCTTCCCTAACGGCTCCCAGCAGTACAAAGTCGGCGACTGGAACGTCACTCTCGACGCCACCACCGGCGAGCTGACCGTCACCATCCCGGACACCGCGCTGCCGGGCGCCTACATCACGGTGCCGGTGCGCACCCACTACGCCAGCGGCGCCGTGCCGCAGGAAACCACCGCCACCATCAACGTGATCGGCGACGGCACGGGCACCGACGTTGCGAACTACCCGCAGAGCTTCACCAAGCCCGGGCTGCCGGTCTCCTCGATGATCAGCACCCTGCTGGCGGACCCGACGAAGGCGAAATACAGCCTGCCAGAGCAACTCCCGGAGGGCTGGACGTTCGACGTGTCGAAGGAGGGCGTGGTCACGGCCACTCCGCCGAAGGACGCTCGGCCCGGTGACCAGGCGATCATCGACATCCACGTCCGCTACCCGGACGGCTCCGAGGCGGACGTCCCGGCGGCGTTCACCGTCGTCGGCGACGACAAGGGCATGAACAACCCGCGGTACCAGACCAAGTCGGGCAAGCCGGGCACCACAGTCACGAGCAAGCTGGACACTGGAAGCGTCCGGGACATCTCGGAGCCGAAGTTCGCCCTGATCACGGACCCGAAGGACAAGCACTACATCGCTCCGCCGCGCAACCTGCGGTGGGAGCAGGTCAAGATCGACCCGAAGACGGGTACCATCACCACCCCGGTCAGCGAGCGCGCTGTGCCTGGCAGCTCCGCGGACATCCCGGTGCGCGTGACCTATAAGGACGGCACGACCGCCATCATCGTCGCCACCGTGGTCGTCCTCGGTGAGCAGCGCGCCGTCTACGAGCCGCGATACGAGCAGCAGGAGGCGAAGCCGGGCGTCGACAAGCGATCTGAGATCACCGAGCCCACCCGCATCCCTGCCCGCGACCTCGCGGAAAAGACGCCGTTCAGCGTGTCCGCGAGCCTCGACGGCTGGAAGCTCCGCGTCGACGACGCGGGCGTTGTCACCGCGACCCCGCCGAAGGACGCCGAGTCTGGCGACCACCTCAACGTCCCCGTCACCGTCACCTACCAGGACGGCTCGAAAGACGTGGTCACCGCCGCATTCGTTGTGGTCGGGGAGCCCGCGCCTGACGTCTCCTTCGACATCAACACCGAGTACGAAGTCATCGTGCCGTTTGAGACGCAGATCGTCTTCGACCCCACACTCGACGTAGGCACGCAGGCCGTCGACGCCGAACACCCCGGCGTGCTCGGTACCGACAAAGTGACCACGACCAGGACCATCACGAACTCCGAGGTGGTCAGCACATGCATCGAGCAGACGCGCATTGCGGACCCGCAGGACCGCATCGTGCGCGTTGGCACCAAGGAAAGGCCGGGCGTCACGCCGGAAATCCACTGGTCGGAAGAGACGCCGTACCGCGTCATCATCCGGGAAGACCCGACGCTCGAAGCCGGCACGCACAAGGTCGCACAGCGCGGGAAGGTGGGCAGGATCTCCTACAAAATTATCGACGGCATCGCGCAAAAACCACAGGTCGTGGACGCTGAGGACCAGGTCATCTTGGTCGGCACCAAGAAGGAATCCAAGCAGACAGAGCTACGCGAGACCATCCACACCCCCGTGCCGTTCGAGACCGAAATCCGCCAGGTAGACAGCCTGCCCGCCGGCGTGGTCAAGACCATCCAGGAAGGCTCCTACGGCCAAACCATCACGGAGAAGACCTGGCAGCTTGTCGACGGCCACGTCGTCGGCAACCCCGTCGAACACACCACGACAACCAAGACCCCGGTCAAGCGCATCATCGAGGTCGGCGTCGGCCACATCGTGCCAACCTACGGCAAGGTCGTCCAGGAACCGGGCGCAACCGACGAGGTCCCTCTCCACGAGGGCTCCAAGGTTCCTTCCGACGCCACCTTCGAAATCGACCCCGAGTGGAAGCCAACCATCCCGGGCTGGACCGCCACCGTCGACGAGCACGGCCGCGTCTTCTCGACGCCACCAGCCGACGCCAAGCCCGGCGACTCCATCCTCATCCCCGTTCAGGTCACCTACACCGACGGAGCCATCCTGGTCGTTCCGGCATTCGCGGCCATCAAGGAAACCGACGAATCCCCGCACGTCAGCTACGCGTCCGCCTCCGTCCTTCCCGGCGAGACGAGTACTCAGCCTGCAACGAATGCCACCGACGGCAACCGCTACTCGGTACCCGACCGGGTCAATGGCTGGAAGGTGAGCGTCGACGAGCACGGCACCGTTACCGCGACCGCGCCGAAGTCCACCACCCCAGGCACCTGGATCCGCGTCCCCGTCACCGTCACCCCAGCCCACGGCGAGGCCTACACCACCCAGGCCGTCTTCACCGTGGCCAACGTGCCGACCGGGCCAGTTGAACCTACTTCTTCCGCGACTGCTGCGCCGGAGCCGTCCCCGACTGCCACTCCGACTGCTCCTTCAACTGCGCCGACTGAAGCGCCAGCACCGTCGTACCCGCCGGCCATCACCGCGCCGGGCGTGCCGACGTCCATCAAGATCAGCGGCCACACCGACGGCAACACCTACAAGCTCGGCGCCCTGCCGACCGGGTGGCGGGCCTCCGTGTCCGCCTCGGGTGATCTGCTGGTCACCCCACCCGCCTCCGCCGAAGTTGGCGAGAAGGTTGACATTCCAGTCACCGTCACCACCGCCACGGGCGCAACGTACGAGGTGAAAACAGTCGTGGGGGTCATCGCGAAGGGTGGCACTACCACGAGTCCGACAACGCCTGCGCCTTCTACGCCTACTCCCGCTCCCGCCGATTCATCTGCCGACGGCTTCAAGCGCTGTATGTCCAACATGTTCGCGCTCAACAGCCCGATCCTCTGGCTGCTGCCAATCGGGCTCGCCGCCGCAGTTGGCATTGGCGTTGCGAACACGATGCAGACCCAGATCAACGCCGCTCTTGGGCAGTTCAACGACTCCCTGCGCCACGTAGGCCGCGGGTTCGAGGGCCAGATTGCCGCCATTAACAGGCAGTTCGGCGTCGACGCCCGTCAGCTGCAGCCCGTTGCTATCGCGTTTGGAGCCATCGCAGTCGGCGGCCTGGCGATCTCCCTGATCGTCCAGGCATGCCAGTCCGAGGGCTTCGACCACGGCATGACCGTCCTCGGATCCTCCAAGGATGGTGAGCCAGTGCCAAAGGACGCATCTTCCAAAAAGTAGGCCTTTTTGGACCTGCAGGTTTATACGTCTAATCCAAATGGTGTTGCGTCCTTTGGCACTCGCCCCGGTTGGGGTGACACCAAATTCCCACCCTGCCCCTTGGCTACCTGGGGAAACGCCGACGGTGCTCCCCAAAAACAAGGAATGTGGTGCGGGGTTAAGCGACAAAATGTGTGCTTTTTTGGATATGGATTCCAGGTCCTGCCTGGGCCTACGGCGGGACAGTGCT